>CAYPLQ010000015.1:8248-13287 GCA_964411605.1 uncultured archaeon
ATCATGCAACCACCTCCACCTGCTCCAGTTATTTTTGCTCCCTTTGCTCCACTTTTTCTTGTTGCAAAGACCATATTAGATAATTTTAAGTTACTAACTCCTATTGATTCTAATATACCTTGATTTATATTCATTAATTCTCCAATTTCTTTTATTTCATTTGTTTCTATTTTCTTTTCTCCTTTTTCAGTTATTTTAGCTACTGCATTAAATAAATCACCAATTATTTCAGGGTTTTTTTGTTTTAGAGCTTTTACTTGATTAACTAATTTTTTTGTATTACTTTCTTCCTTAGTGAATCCAATTGTTATAGGTAAATTTGGAGGGTTTTTTGAAACAAGTTCTTTGTTTTTTTGGACTTTTGTTAAGCCCCCTATTGTGGATGTATAAGTATCACAGGGACTTGCTTGTCCCTGAACTTTTTTTTCAATTTCATAACTAATTTCTGCTACTTCTTCTTTTGTTAATTCTAAGCCAAAAAATTCCTTTAAGCCAAATAAAGTGGAAACTACTAATGCTGCCGAAGAACCTAAACCTCCTCCAACAGGTAATTCACTTGTTATTTTTAATTTTATCCCTCTTTCTTCTCCAAATAATCCAAAAAACTCCTTAATGGTTTTTTTGATGTAATTTAATTTTTTCAGTTGTTCCTCAGGTAATTCATATCTGTTTCTTTCACCACAAAAAACTTTGAGTGACTTAAATTCCAGGTTTTTTGGTTCAATTATTACTTCCTTGTTCTCTAATTCTTCGACTTCTATTGTAGTTCTTTTATCTATTGCACAAGCAATAGCTGGATAACCATAAACAACGGCGTGTTCACCGAATAAATAAATTTTACCTGGAGAAGAAGCTTTAATCATCTCTTACCTCTTTTATTTAAATACAATTGAAGCGTAACCAACAACTTGACTTGTATCCCCTGTCTGATCAGCACTGGTTTTATATTCTAAAAACTCTGGAACAAGTTCGAGTTCCCTTGAAATTTCCATTAAAACACCTATGGGGCCATATCCACAAATAGATAAGTTTTTTTCCTTAATTAGTCCTAAAAAATTATTTAGATCCAATTCCATTATTTTGTTTATAGCTTCCTTGTCCTGTTCTTTTGCTGTTCTTCGAGGTTGATAATGGGTAAAATCACTACTTCCTATTAATCCAATATCTTTATCTTTCATTAATTCCTTTATTTTGTCTGACAAATTCTTGATTGTCTCTACATCCTGTAGAGAAAGCATTATTGGAACAATCTTAAATTCTTCTCTTAGAATCTGCAAAAATGGTAATTGAACTTCTATTGAATGTTCTCCTAAATGTGCATTATTTTCTACTACACCTACATTCTTTAACTCTTCAATTATTTCATTATTTGTTTCTATTTTACCTAATGGTGTTTCCCAATCTTCGTTGGAAAGTGAAACACCTGTTCCCATGCCTTGATGACTGGGACCTATTATTATGTAAGTATCTGCTTTTTTTAGTGATGCAATTGATTTAGCTGCTACTTCACCGGAATACAGATATCCTGCATGAGGAGATATAGCACATGTTGCAATTTCTCTTTCTTTTTCTTTAACTCTTGTTAAGTATTCCTTGATTGTTTTTTTTAGTTCTTCCTTAGATCCTGGATAGAATCTACCTGCAACTGCTGCTGTCCTCATCTGTTACCCAAAAAACATATATGTTTCTTATTTGATTTAAGGCTTATAGTTTTATAGTTCAGCCTCGAAATCCTCAACTGAGTATTTGAATTTTTCTTTTTCTTTTAATCTTCCCTGTTCCCTAGCTGTTTCCCTAGCCATTAACCAATAAACTGTTGCTAAGGCTTTTCTTCCTTTGTTGTTTGTTGGAATAACTAAGTCAACATTAGATATCATGTTGTTTGTGTCACATAAGGCTATAACAGGTATTCCAGCAGTATTTGCTTCTTTTAGTGCTTGTTTATCTCCAATTGGGTCTGTAACAAGCAAAATCTCTGGTTCAACGTATGTTTCTAAGTTGGGATTGGTTAATGTTCCTGGAATCATTCTATCTACTATAGATTTTCCTCCTATCACTTTAGCAAATAGACTTGCTGGTTTTTTACCATATTCTCTCGCTGAAACAACTAAGACATCTTTTGGTTTATATCTAGAAATAAACTTAGCAGCAGTCCTTATTCTTTCATCTGTCTCTTTTATATCGAAGATATAGAGACCGTCTTCTCTAGCTTTATAGATAAATCTCTCCATGTCCTTTGTTTTATGTTGAGTTCCTATGTGAACTCCTGATTCGAAATATTGTTCTGGATCTATTAGTGTATCAGATTCTTCTTCAAGCATTTCGATTTCTTCCAATTTAACACCTCAAGTTCGCGATTTCTATATTTGTTTTTTCTTCAACCCTAATCAATTCATTTAATTTTGCAATTCTTTCTCCATTAACTGCTCCACACTTAATGACCTCAGATGTGGAAACAGCTAGATGAGCTATTGAATTATCAGTTGTTTCACCTGATCTATGTGAAACAACTGTAGTGTAATTATTTTCTTTGGCTAAATTTATTGCCTCAATGGTATCTGTTAAAGTACCAATTTGGTTTGGCTTAATCAAGACCGTGTTTGCTGAATCGTTTTTTATTCCTTTTTTTATTCTTTTTTTATTTGTAACAAAGAGATCGTCGCCGCAGATTAATTTGTCGTCATTTATTCTTTGTTTGATTTGTCTAAAGCCATCGAAGTCATCTTCATGTAAGGGATCCTCTAAGTACTTTATGTCATATTTCTTGCATAGGTCTTGGAGGAATTCAATTTGTTGTTCCTGGGTCTTATTTTTTGCTCTTCTATAGTGATATTTCTTATTTTTCCACATTTCACTGGCAGCAACATCTAATCCGATATCTATTTTTATTTCAGTGTTTTTTTCAACTTCTTTTATAGCTTTTTTAAGTACTTCAATTGCTTCTTCTGTATTTAAAGCTTCTACCCAACCACCTTCATCTCCTTTTCCTCCTGAAAAGTCTTTGTTTCTTTTTCTAAGTAATTCTTTAACTTTTCTATGTACTTCTGCGTTGGCAAATACAGCTTCATGTATATTATTTACTTTTGTAGGCAAAACAAGGAATTCCTGTATTTCTGTTGATCCTTCACCTGCATGTTCACCTCCTTCTATGATGTTTCCTAAAGGAAGAGGAAGTGATGGCGTATAGTCAATTAACTCCTGAGATAAGTGCTCAAATAATTCTAAATTATTTTGTTTTGAAGCAACCTTTGCTGTCGCTATTGAAATAGCTATAGCGGCGTTACCACCTAGATGAGAAAAATTTTGTGTGCCATCAATTTCTCTGAGTTTTTTATCTATCTTCTTTTGATCAAAAATATCTAAACCAATTAATTTGTCTTTTTTTTGCCTTAATCTCTTTAATGATATCTCTACATCGTTTTTTGGAAAAGAAATTGCTTCATGTCTTCCAACACTAGCTCCGCTTGGTGAAGAAAAAACACCTATTTCTTCTTTGGATTTGACTTCTACCTCAATCGTAGGTTCTCCTCGACTATTAATTATTTTTCTGAGTTCTATGTCTTCTATTAAAGGCATTTTATTTAAGACAAATTACCAAAAAAATGGTTTTTTTGTTTCTCTTTCCGACTAACTGTTATAGGTATAAGGTCTTTCTCCAATTCTTCTCTCGCTATATCCATTGGTTCCATTTCTTCATTTGCATCAATCAGTGTAGGAGCTCCAAGTGAAATTTGAAGCGCTCTCGCCCCTATGATTCTAGCTCTCTCAAATTTATTATATCGCAATTTTCAAACACCTCTAAAGAAAAGTTTTATACGGTTTCTATCTTTAGTCATTTGAATTTAAAAAATTTGGGTATGAATCAATTAAGTAGTTCATTAATTGTCTAATTTATTTTCCTAAATACTTTTTTACTTTTTCTTCAATTTCATTGGTTATTTCTCTCACTTTTTCTTCGCTTTTATTTTTTGGGTTTTCTATATCCCATTTAATGTGCTTAACTCCCCACTTATTTGGGCACTTTTGTTTTGCTTCATATCCCATGGTTATTAAGTAATCACTTTCTTTTAAGTCCTTAATTGAGATCTTTTTAGGTTCTAATTCATCTAAATAGGTGTTTTTTTCTCTCAAAACTGATTCAATAACCTGATGTATTTTATTGGCTGGGTCAGTTCCTCTTGAACCTATTTTTAATTTCAGATCTTTTTCTTGTTTTATTTTTTTTAGCCATAGCTTCTGTTATTTGGCTTCTTCCTGCATTTTCTACACAGGCAAAAACAATTTTTTTTACCAAATTTAGTCACATCTTTAAGATCTTTTATAAACTAAAAAAAGTTTTTTGTTCTCTAAATATAAATTCTTAGAAATGTTTCTATTACAAAGGAATTATTATGACTTGGTTTAGGGGAAGTGATGAATTATTAGAAGGGATTAAGAAATCATTTCCGATTTTAATGGGTTATATACCTATTGGGTTAGCTTTTGGTGTTTTGGCGAAAAATTCGGGTTTATCTTTGTTGAATACTTCCCTGATGTCTTTTTTAGTTTTCGCAGGTGCCAGTCAATTTATTGCAATTGAGTTAATAGAAAAAGGTTTAAGTGTTTTTTCTATTGTTTTAACTACTTTTTTAGTTAATAGTCGCCATATATTGATGAGTGCATCTTTATCTCCTTATTTTAAGAAAATAAAGTCTTGGAAGTCAGCTATTTTGTCTTTTGGGATTACAGATGAAACTTTTGCTTTAAATGTTGTTGAATTGGATGAAGATTCTTTAAGAGGATTTTATTTTGTTTTAGGTGTCCATGTTATTGCTTATTTTGGATGGGTTCTGAGTTCTGTTGTAGGAGGGTTATTGGGAAAATACATTAGTAATCCTAGTAGTTTTGGATTAAATTATGCGTTACCTGCTATGTTTATAGCGCTCTTAGCGATGCATATCTCAAATAAAGTTGATTTTATAGTAATAATTTTATCTATTATTTCTGCAATAACGTTATTGCCTCTCTTAGGGAGTGAGTTGACTTTGATTTTATCGACT
>CAYPLQ010000015.1:13297-14653 GCA_964411605.1 uncultured archaeon
GGTTATGTTAGCTATAGTTGGGATGTCAATAGTTACTTATATTCCTAGGATGGCTCCATTAGTTGTTATGTCAAAAATTGATTTCTCAGAGTACATCAGGATTTGGCTAGAATATGTGCCTATTTCTATTTTAACGATATTATTGACATTGAACTTTGTCTCTTACAATAAAATTGGTTTTGATGTTAATCAAAAAATGATTTTGGCGTCAGTTCCCACGGTTTTGGTAGCAATGAATACAAAGAGTTTAATAAAAACTGTTTTAGTAGGGATAGTGACGATGACTATATTAAATTTTGTTATACTCTAGAAATTGACTTCTTAGTTTTCTAACAATTTTATTAAAAAATAGTGTTTCAATTTCAATTTTTATTTTTATATGTTATTTATTCAATTCTTTTTTCTTTTCTCTCAAAAAAATGGTTTTTTATTATCTATTTATTTCTTCTTGTTTTATTTATTTATACTTATTGTTTATATCTGTTAATATTTTTAATTATTAAAAAGGTTTATATCATAATTATGGCTATATATTATATTAAAGAGATTTTCTTATGGTTAGGAGAAGTGATTGGAAAATATATAACGATATTTTGTTGGTAATAAGAGAGAATGGTGGTTGTAAGAAAACTAGAATAATGCAAGATTCTCACCTTAGCTGGGAAAGTTTTAAAAATCACTTTGAGTTCTTAAACAAAAACGATTTTGTCGAAGAAAGTGATGATTATTTCCAAATTACTGAAAAGGGACAAAAATTGCTACAACATCTTTATAAGGTCGACAAAATCCTAAATCACAGCAAAATAGATTCATAAAGAAAATTCTACACAAAATTCCATAACACTATTTAATAGATAAGTTAAGAATTATTTAATTGAATCTAATCCAAATTTAGTTATTTTTATGTGTTTTTTATTTTTTAATTCTATTAAATCCATTTTTTCCATAGAATCTATTATTAAATTAAATTTTTCTTTTTTTAACTTAATTTTTATTCTTATATCTTCTAATTCATGTATTCCTTCGTCATTTAACATTTTTAAGATTTTATCTAGTAATTTTAGACTCAATTGGATTCATCTCTTTTTTGTTTTTATTTATATATTGGTCAATTCTTTTTATATAGTTAATTAGGTCTGCGATACAGTTTAAGGAAACCTCTTAGTAAGACATATCTAAAAAATATTTCAATGAAATATTAGTTTAAAATATATTTAAAGGATATTTTAAGGTTTCATATCTCTTTATTAATCAATAAATACTATTTTTGGTTAGGAGGAATTAAATTGATACATAAAAAAGCTTTATTAAGCCTAATAGTTATAGGGCTTGTAGGACTAGCAGCTGGTGCAGGGA
>CAYPLQ010000015.1:14819-16004 GCA_964411605.1 uncultured archaeon
GGAAGAAACATTTAACTTCGATGACATGAAGCCATGTGAAAAAACAGAATACATTAACGCAACCATTAGAAATGTTGGAACAAACCCAGCCAAAATATTCAAACTAGTTAACGTAACCAGTTCTGACACAGGACTAGAAAGATATACGGCCGATAATGAAGAGTTGTATTCTTCTGAACCTGAATACATGGCAGAAATGGACGGAAGAATAGATGACATTCATTCAGTAACAGATTATAGCTTGAGTGTCGAGATATACGAAAACGAGACAAACTTCCAAAACGGTGTTTTAGCTGATAACTACACTGTACATGAATTAGAAGATGGTACAACTGTTGCAGACATAGAAGGTACATGGATGTACTTTGGTGACCTAGAACCAGGACAAATAATGGTCATAAGCCAAGACTACCATCTACAAGATGACGCAGGAAACGAATACCAAGGAGACGCATTCACATTCGATGTAACCTTTGGAGCAGCACAATTAAATGATGACACCACATTCCAAGGCACTTGGGAAGACGTAACACCTGAAGAGGATGAGCTTCAATAAGTTCTTCTAATAAGATAGAAGATAGAAAAATTGGAGAAGAAAAATGAAATTAAGTAAAAGTTTTCTCATCAGCTTGGTGTTAATGGGTCTTGTTTCAATGTCAGTTGGCTTTGGAACAATGGCTTATTTCTCTGATGTAGAAAAAGCGGAAGATAACGTATTACAAGCAGGAACAATAGACATTGCTGTAGATGAAGAAAATCCCTGGGAATCCACGTTCACCTTAGAAGACATTAAGCCTTCTAAGATGTATCAGAAATTCAGTAACGTAACCATAAGAAACGTTGGAACAAACGACGCAAGAGTATGTAAAGTCATTGACATAACCGGATACGATGGAGGACTCCACCCTGAATCAGAGTGGGAAGAAGATCCAGAGGATACAATGAACAAGATTAGTACCGCTATAGAGTATTGGTTATCAGTAGAAATATACAATGAGACTGATGATTTAGTTGAAGAAAAAGAAATACTATCTGGTCATCTTTTACACGGAATTGACGGAGAAGAATATCTCCTAGGTGTGATTCCAGCTGGTGGATACGCTGAAGTAACCCAAAGATACCACATGTTCAATGAAACAACCAATTGGGCACAAGGAGACACAATGACATTCGATATGACATTCA
>CAYPLQ010000016.1:0-2689 GCA_964411605.1 uncultured archaeon
CTGGACTATGTGCTATGCCTGGAACCACGTGTGCAGGTGAAAAAGCAGATTGTTCGACATCTTGGAAAAAATTATCGGGGTTTTTATTGAGTTCTATTTTACCAATCTCTTTTAATGGATAATCGTCATGCGGCCAAACTCTTGTTAAATCAAATGGATTAATGTAATACTCTTCAGCTTCTTCTTCCGGCATAATTTGAGCATACAACGTCCAAGTTGGGTAATTACCTTCTTCTATTGCCTTCCAAAGATCTTCTCTATGATAATTTGGGTTTTTTCCTGCAATCTTTTCAGCTTCATCAGGATCAAGGTTCTCTATTCCTTGATCTGTTTTGTAATGGAATTTAACCCAATATCTTTCTCCTTCTTCATTATACAAAGAATAGGTGTGGCTACTGTATCCATTCATGTGTCTCCATGTCTTAGGTATTCCTCTATCGCTAAATAAAATAGTTATTTGATGAAGTGACTCAGGTGATTTAGACCAAAAATCCCATTGGGGTGTCGGGTCATTTAATCCATTTCCTGGAACCTCTTTTTGGGTATGTATGAAATCAGAGAACTTAGATGGATCTCTTATAAAAAAAACTGGTGTATTGTTCCCAACTAAGTCCCAGTTTCCCTCTTGGGTATAGAACTTAATTGCAAATCCTCTGGGATCTCTCACTGTATCAGGTGAGCCCTTTGATCCAGCTACTGTAGAGAATCTAACAAAAAGCGGGGTTTCTTTTCCTTCTTCAGAAAATAAATCAGCCATAGTGTATTTACTTATTTCATCATTTGTTACTCTAAAAGCACCAAATGCTCCTCCACCTTTAGCGTGGACAACTCTTTCTGGGATTCTTTCTCTATTGAATTGAGCCATTTTTTCGAAATAATGGTAATCCTCCATTAAAAGAGGTCCTTCAGGTCCCGCACTTCTCGAATTCTGGTTATCCGGAACCGGTTCTCCTGAATTTGTAGTTAAAGTTTCCTTTTCGACATCTTCTTTCTCGTAATCAGGTTTACCCATACCATGTTTTTCATTTTCATCTGATGTCATTAAAAACACATTAAAAAATTTTCTTTTAACACTAAAAAATCCTATAGGATTAAAAAACTAAAAAGCTTCAATTCTTAAAAAAAATAAATGAATTAAGGAAGGTATAAAAGAAGTATTTACCCTCTAGGGTGATTTTCCTAACCAATTTAAGAACTCAATTCATTTAGATAATTTTTTAGATGCGACATAACTCTTTTTAACAAATTTTGTTTTTGTTTTTTGAATTTTATAGTAAGGTATATTTATTTAATTAAAAAAAGAATTTTGTAGCTTCTGAAAACAAGTAAGATACTCCAATAGACAAGGAAAAGGCAAAAAACCAAGCTCCAAGTGTATAGGCCAGTTTTTTCTTACCTATATTGTTTCCGCTTGTAACCAATCCACTTCCTATCATTGAAAAAATTATTGCTTCACTAAAAGAGATAGGTATACCAAAAAAGACCCCTATTTGCGCTAGAACCGCAGCCGTTCCTAATGCAGAGATTGATCTTCTTGGCCCAATATTTGAGTATTCAAAAGAAACAGTATGTATTACTCTTGGAGAAAGCAACCAAGCACCAATTAAGATAGAAACCCCACCCAACATCAATAAAGCACCTAAATCATATTTTAAGGAATAGAGTGGGCCAATAGCTAAGCCAACAGAATTAGCTCCCGCAGTATAGGCTACAAATAGACCTACTATGAAGTTAAAGTAATTAATGTTTTTTTGAGAATAGTTAGATGAGATTAGTTTTCTTAGTAATTTTGAGAACATGTAAGCAATCATAATAGCTAAAAATGGAATTATTAACCAATATAAAAAAACACTATTAATTTTACTCCAATAAATTCCATCATTGAAACTAAAACCAGAACCTAAAACTGCTCCTATAACCGTAAAAGCGGTTGGCATAGGGTATTTAAATATATTACTTACAATAACTAACGTTGATGAAATAAATAAAATAATAAAGACCTGTAGAATTTTTATTTCACCAATAACCATTCCAGATCCAACAGTTGAACTCACAGATGAGCCTTGTAAAACTGCACCTAAAAAACCTGCTATTCCCCCAAAAAAAGCCGATTTAAAAACCCCTATTTCTTCAGAAAAATTAACAGGACCAAATGCAGGTGGGATAGAAGAAGAACCAATTGATAATGCCATAAATATTGCAGAAACAAAAACAAGGCTTACTAAGAACAAGTCAAATCACCCATTAATCAAGTATAAGTATTTCAGCGAAATCTTATCTCCCTCATAATTTTTACTTCTTATTAGTCATTAAGAGAAATTTTAACTCCTCTACTCTGATTTATTGATTTTAATTTCTTTTTACTTCTATTACACATCATATATAAATCAACTATGTTGAGGCATATTCAACGTTTCTTCTTAATTTAAACTCATTTATGTGGTAATCAAAGCTATTTACTTCACCAAAACCAACTTTTGATTCAATATATTTTTTCTTTTTTTGAAGAAACTGAATAAAATTCTTTATCAAAATTTGATCACCATTTTTATTGAAGAGCTTTTTTAACTGAGTCAGTTACTTTATCGCTTATATTCCTTTTTCCTTATAAAGGATGTGTATTATATAATAAAGAACTGAATTAACCTAAAATGGGTTTATTTGTTATTAATAAGTGATTATTTCTATT
>CAYPLQ010000016.1:2789-15905 GCA_964411605.1 uncultured archaeon
AACTGAATTAACCTAAAATGGGTTTATTTGTTATTAATAAGTGATTATTTCTATTTGCACAAAATCAATTTATTTACAAAGTAAAGAATTAAAAACTTAGAATCATTTATTATCATTTATTATTTAACTAAAAATGATTTAAACAATAAAAAAGAATATAGAGGTATTTATTTTTTTAAATTATTTCATTCTTTTCTTTCTATTAATTTTTTCTTATATGCTTCTTTTTTCTTGCTTTTTTTCTAGAAAAACTAAAAAATAGGTCTTTTAGTTTTTTATTAGTTTTCTTTTAAAATTAAAAATTATTTAATATCAATCAAAAAGAAAACAAATGTATGTATATCATTATTGTCGGTGCAGGATTAATTGGTGAAAACCTAATAGATATTGCCATTAAAGACAGCAACGAAGTAGTTGTTATTGAGAAAAAGGAAGAAATAGCCAAAAAAATCGATGCAAATTATGATTGCTTAGTAATTAATTCAGATGCCACATCCAGAGACACCTTAGAAGAAGCCGGAATAGAAAGAGCTGATGCACTTATAACCACTACCGAAAAAGATACAGTTAACTTATTAGTTACATTATATGCTGGAGAATACGGCCTAAAACACAACGTCAGTGTTGCTCATGATCCAAAAAACCAAGAATTGTTCCGCAAGATCGGTGTCTCAACAGTTGAAAATCCCCAAAACTTAATCGCCCAAGAACTTTATAACTCAATCAAAAGACCAGCAGTAATTGATTTCATGAAACTAGGAGAAGAAGCCGAAATCTTTGAAATAATAATAGAAGAAAAATCCCCAGTCTCTAATAAAACCTTAAAAGAAACAGCTGATAAAAAAATTATTCCTGAAGACATAAGAATTGTAGCTATATCACGTGAAAAAGAAATAATAATACCTAAAGGAGACACAGAAATAAAAAGCGGTGATATAGTAACTATAATGTCTCCAAAAGGAGCTGAAAAAGACATAATAAACAGATTTAAAGAAAGTAAACCTCAATAAAAAAAATTATTTCCTAATAAATCAAGTCCCTTACTTTTATTCAAAAAAACCATAAAAAAAGGAAAGGCTAAGAGGAGTAAAATGAAGAAAAAATCAGTGGCAAGTGACTTAGGTAAATTAATACAGATTCTTTCTGGTTTATTGTTTATATCTATACCGCTTTCACTTATTTTTGGGGAATTCTATGCTGTTCCAGGATTCTTAATCCCTGGCTTTATTTCCTTTTTTTTAGGTTATGGTCTTCGCAATATCTACGAAGAGTCTCCACAACCAAGTAAAGTTGATTCAATGGTTACTGCTGCATTTGGTTGGCTAATAATTTCTTTATTAGGTAGTATACCTTTTCTAGTTATTGCTTTTACTATTGAATTTAACCCAACTTTTCTTGATGTTCCCCAACTTGGCAAAACATTAATAGTCTATAAGAATCCAATTAATGGATTCTTTGAAAGCGTCGCAGGCTTCACCGGAACAGGATTAACAGTAACTCTCCATGAAAACAATTTACCTGCCTCCTTACAATGGTGGAGATCTCTTACCCAATGGGTTGGTGGAGTAGGAGTGATTGTATTAACAACTGCTATCTTAGAAAGACCAGGTAGCGGGTCCTTCACCTTATACGAAAGCGAAGCAAGGTCAGAAAAAATTCATCCAAGCATTGTTTCCACAGTTAGGTCCATTTGGTGGATAATTATTGCCTACACCCTAATATCAATCCTGGTTTTTTATTTCTCGGGTATGCCTATCTGGGATTCAATTAACCACGCGATGACAGGAATAACAACCGGTGGTTTTTCAGTAACAGATAATAGCCTAGCCACTTATGGTAGTCCCTTAATAGAGATTGCTGCATTACCAATAATGATCTTCGGAGGAATAGCATTCACTACCCATTACTCAATTCTAAGAAAAGGAGAAATAAAGGAATTTATTAAAGACCTACAAACAAGGTGGTTTCTTTTACTCATAGCAATAGGTTCCTTAGCTGTTTTCCTTTCTTTGTCACCAATAAATGGATTAGAAGGAATCAATAATTCATTAAGAACCGGTGTGTTTCAATTTATTTCTGCTATCTCATGCACTGGTTTTCAGACCGCAACAAACCTAAAAAATTGGCCAATTGCAACTCATTTGCTATTGGTTGTAGGAATGATAATTGGGGGAGTTGCTGGTTCAACTTCCGGTGGAATAAAAATAATTAGGTTTGCTACTTTGTTAAAGGGAATTAAATGGAGAATAAATGAGGTATTTTATCCAGAATCAGTTATAAGGCAACTAAAAATCGATAAGAGAACTTTATCAGAAAATGAAGCAACTAAAGAACTGGAAGAAGCAACTATTATCTCAATATTATGGCTTATTTTTCTATTCCTAGGTATATTAGTACTTTCCTTGACCATTCCAACCGAATCATTTGGTCTTAAAAGCATCTTATTTGAAGTTGCAAGTGCACAAGGCAATGTTGGGTTATCAACAGGGATTACAGGACCCAATATGCCACTATTGTCAAAACTAATGTTGATTTTTAATATGTGGATAGGGAGACTAGAAATAATTCCAATAATAATTTTCATCGAATCCCTATTACAAAAAACAAAGACCTAACTCAAAGCCCCTATCGTTATAACTCAAAAATCCTTTTAATTAGATATAAAAGAAAAAAATAACTCAACTGAACTCCCCATACCAAAATCAAAAAGACTAGGAAAGTGTTTTCTTGATATATTTATAAATAAATCTGTAACTCAGATAACTTGGTTCCAAAATCATTGTTTTTTTGTTTTTAAAGTAACATTAATTATTTATATTTATATTAAATAGCATTGATTGGGTTTTAAACTTGAAATGGAACTTATCTGGAGACATAATGCAGTTATTGACTATAGAACTTGGACCAGAGGAAGTTATGACATCTGAATCAGGAAAAATGGTGTATATGAGTGAAAACATGGATATGGATACAAAAGCTAAAGGTGGTTTCCTGTCATCAGTTAAAAGAAAATTTGCCGGAGAATCCTTTTTCTTGGTAGAGTTCACTCCAAAAGGTGGTGATGGAATAGTGACATTTGCATCAGAGATTCCAGGAAAAATAATTCCTATTGAATTAAAAGAAAATGAAGAGATTTTAGCACAAAAAGATGCTTTTCTTTGCGCTCAAGAAGGAAGTATAGATGCAGATTTCACTGAAAAACTAGGAGCTGGATTCCTTGGAGGCGAGGGACTGATACTAGTGAAATTAACTGGTCCAGGCCAAACATTCCTAAATGTAGGAGGAGAAGTAGCTGAAGTAGAACTTAGTGAAGGAGAAAAAATCCGAATAGATACAGGTTGTCTCGGAGCATTTGAAAAAGGAATGAATTATTCCGTAAATAGGGTGAAGGGAATTAAAAACATAATATGGGGAGGTGAGGGCCTTTTTTTAGCAACTATTGAAGGACCTGGTAAGGTATGGGTTCAATCTATGCCTATAAAGGATTTAGCAGGAAGAATAGCTCAATATATTCCTCAATCATCTGGCGACAATTCATTTAGCTTTGGATAAAAACCCAAAAAACAATTTCATTTTATTTTTATTATTTTTACTATGATTAAATACAATAAAACTAAGTTAGCAATAATAAGTGGATTAGTTCTCTTAATTATATCAGCTATTTTGTTATTCTTATTTTATCCAACTATTATATCATTAGTTTTAGAGATATTTCCGTGGCTAGCAGGAATAGCACTCATATTAATTTCTTTTATATTACTTTGGGGTGTCTTGTATATAATAATCTTTTTCGCCTTAGCTATTTACTACGTGATTAATGAACCAATGGAAACTAAAGAGTCCGATTACTCAATAGATTCCTCAAAACATAGTGGAGAAAAACAATCTGGGAACTATGAAACTAAAAAAGACTAAAAAAGTTCTCGCAACAAAATGTTTCTATTCAATTGAATCTCTTTTCAAGTTGAATTCTTCTTTCTTTCCTTTTTCTTACATAAGAACAAGTTAGTGCTTACCTTTCGAAAAGAAAAAATTAATTTTTTTATTAGAATTATATTTTAGCTAGGTCATCAAAGTGCCAAACAATTTCTTACTTACGGGAAAACCCGGCAGTGGTAAGACAACCGTAGTTGAATCAGTTCTTTCCGAGTTGAGAGAAAGGAACTACAAGATTGGAGGAATTTTTTGTCCAGAAATAAGAGAAGGTAATCAAAGGAAGGGTTTCAAGATAGTTGACATTATGAGTGGGGAATCAAAGATTCTGGCACATGTTAAAAAAGATAAAGGCCCTAGAGTCAGTAAATATAGAGTTGATGTTGAAAATATTGATGAAATAAGTGAATCTGCAATTTCAGAGGCATTAGAAAAAGCAAATGCTTTAATTATAGATGAAATAGCTCCTATGGAAATATATAGTAATGAATTTAAGAAACAAGTAGAATTGGTGATGAATTCAAATAAACCTCTTTTAGGTGTTGTACATAAGAGATCAAACAGAGGGTTTATTGGTAAAGTAAAAAAAAGAAAAGACTCTGAGATTTTTATTGTAAACGAAAATAACCGAGATAATTTGCCTCATAAACTCATAAAATTATTAATTAAGAAAATAAACTGACTTAAATATTTGAATCATGCTTAAACTTAAGTAATTAGGTATAGCTTCAAAATTTGATTTCAGACTTAATTCCTAGTTAATTGGTTTACTTTTAATTTATTTCTAGGCACCGAGATTACTTACAAAAACCTAGGTGATTTTTGTGATAACAAAGGTTTAGGTTAATTAGTCACCATATATATTTCTTATAAAAAATTTATTTCTTTAAAAATTGATTTATAACTAAAGAACCAAGTATGTGTTTATTCGATGGATTTATTTCTTTTTTTTACATATCTTTTTATTATGAGTGAAAAATCTGAGTTTAGTCGTCTTAGAAAATTCAATGCAGTAATGGGTTTTTTACATCTATTACAAGCAGGTCTCATTTTTTTGTTGAGCACTGATTTTAAGTTACCAGTCACTGCATCCTATATGACGGCACAACCAGGTGCAGGTGGATTAACAACTGAAACATTGTTTAATTTCCCAATTGCAGTTGGAGTCGCTGTCTTTTTCTTAATGTCATCAATCGCACATTTCTCAGTTTCAACAATAGGATACAAATGGTATGTAAAAAATCTAAAGAAAAAAATCAATCCAGCTAGATGGATCGAGTATACTTTCAGCGCCTCATTGATGATTGTCTTAATTGCACTTTTCTCAGGAATATTCGACATTGGGTTCTTATTAGTTATTGCCATAGCTAACTCATCAATGATTTGGTTTGGGTGGCTGATGGAGAAAATGAATAATCTTGAAGGAAAAGTAGATTGGTCTCCCTTCATATTCGGGTGCTTTGCAGGAGCTGCTCCCTGGATTGTTATAGCAATTTACTTGGTTTTAGCTACAATAGCAACAAATGGAGCTGTACCAGATTTCGTTTATTGGATATATGTTTCCATTGCAATTTTCTTCAATATCTTTGCACTTAACCAATATCAGTACAAAAAAGTGGGGCCTTGGAAAAAGTATTTGTTCGGAGAAAAAATATACATCGTTCTTAGTTTAGTAGCTAAATCTGCCTTAGCTTGGCAAATATTTACAGGGACCTTAATGGGATAAAAAACCTCTTTTTCCCCTATTTTTTTTTAATTTTTTTAAATAAAGTAAATTAAAAAAAGACATATTTATAAGTGTTAAATTTTATTTTAGTGAATAAAAACCCGTTGATGTTGATAAAAGATTTAAATTGTTTTTGCTAATACAATAAATAATGCTACAACTATTCCTGCGGCAAAAGCTATTATTGAATGTGTTTCTTCGTGTTTTTGAGCTTCAGGTAAGAGATGTGCTGCTGAAACATAAATTAATACTCCAGAAACAAATCCAAGTAATAAACCAAGTTTTGATTTATTTAATCCATTTACTATGGGATAAACTATAAATGCACCGATAGGTGTTGTTAGACCTGCTATTAGAAAAGCATAGAAACCAGCTATTTTTTTACCAACTCCTCCTTTTATCAAGAATAAATACGTAATCACGCCCTCCGCGAACTCATGTATTACTAACCCACTTGCAGATAAGAAACCTATCAAAATAGATACATTAAAAGTTACAGTATAAGTTATTCCATCAACAAATGAATGAATACCTACTCCCTCCGCCGCTGTTACTCCAAAAGCCAATTCTTTTTCTTTTGTTGTGTATTTGATTAACTTATTTGAAAAAAACATGAATAAAAAACCAAATAATGCTACAAAACCAGCTTCAGAATTTGCTTCCGTTGCCTTTGGTAAGGCTAAAATTAGGGGTGTAGAAATTAATATGCCTGCTGCAAAGCACATAAAAAATGGTTTGTATTTTTCAGCCCATTCCTTGTAGTTCATGATTCCTAAGATGCCAAAAGCATTAACAACTGCTGAAACTACGGCGAATATTGCTATCCATTCAAATGTGCTTAAACTAACTATTTTTTTTCCCCCGTATAAGTTGTTTTTTTATAGATTACTTATTGAGTGTTTTTTTTAATAAAACAAAAAAGGTTAGGATTATCTAAGTATTAAGTGAACTACCCCTACCTAATTCAAAGATTTAGGAAGGGGTCTTCTCAGTCAAATAGATAATACTTATTTTAAAAAAATCAAAATAATACTTGGTTCATTTTTTTATCCATTATATAGTTGTTTATTTCTATATAGTGTTTCACCATCTTTGTTAGTCATATTAAAAGCACAGAAAGGTATTAACTTATTTTGAGGAGTAACTACATGTATACAGCATTTTTTTAATCTCCTTGTTTCCGTGTTCCAAGCATCCTGAAACAACATCCCTGAAATGGATAATACATTTTCTTTTAATCCTTTTCCTTTAGTTGGATTAAGTTCACATGCTTCTTTTTCTTTTGTTTCGGTTTTCCAGCCACTTTTTATTGATTTTCTAAGGTGTTTTGAACTATTATCTTTTCTAGTTTCGTTTATTGTCTCTATATCTCCTTTTGATGGGAAACGAGTTACTGGAATTAATTCATTTTCTTTCGCTATTGCTAAGCAAGAGAAACCGCAATGTGCTTCACATCCCTTTGCATATCCTAGTGGAACAAAATTCTGTTTCTTCAATCCATTTACTTGTTTTTCTATAGATCTGAGAACGTCTGGAGTTGTTAACCTATTTTTAGGTAAAGAAGAATCGGGGTATCTTCCAAAGTAACTAATTGGTTGAAACATTATTCCATCAACTGTTTGTATCCATTCTTTTGCAGTTCTTATTATGGATCCCATTTCTTTTAAGTTCACACCTTTTTTTATCGTTGGAACTAATACAACATCTATTTCGTATTTTGAGCAATTTTCTAGAGCTTTTTCTTTGTACTCCAAAATAGGTTCTCCAGCTAATTCCTCATAGACTTCATTAGTGGTTCCATCAAAAGAAAGATAAATACTGTCCAAGCCACTTTTTTTTAGTTCCTTCAAAAAACTTGGGTCCTTAGCTATTTTTATTCCATTTGTATTCACCATCAAGTGGTTAAACCCTATTTCTTTGCCCATAGAAACAATTTCTGGTAAATCAGACCTCACTGTTGGTTCTCCACCACTTATCTGTATTGAGGGCGTGGATTTTTTTGATTCATATTCCAAAATTGTTTTATACATTTCTTCAATAGTCTCTAAGCTAGGTTCATAACTTTGATTTTTTCCAGCAGAATCAGCAAAACAAATTGGGCAATTCAGATTACAACTATCTGTGACTTCGAGCACAACGAAACAGGCTCTTCTTAGATGCTCAGGACATAATCCACAATCTAATGGACAGCCTTTTTTTTCTTCAGTGTTGAAATTATCTCCTTCAGTGAAATCTGGTTCCCAGTCGTTAAGTAGGTCCCAATTTTTCCAGGACTCTGCATTATCATTCCATATTAGAGTCTGGTATTTGCCATGTTCTTCGCATTCTTTTTCTAAATAAATTTTTTTGTTTACCTCAACGATTTCGGCATCTAATTCCTCAAAGCATTCTGGACATAAGCTCTTAGTTTCTTCAAGTTTTTTCCTCATTCAATACCCCACATGTAAGATAAAAGAATTTATTTTTTAAGATTAATTTTTTATTTCAGTAACCAAAAATTCTTGGAGACTAATTTTTAAAAAACTAAAATTTGGTTTATTTTTTTAAAAAGAAACAATCTTTTTTCTTAAGATAATTCATTTTTGGGAAATCTATTTAGTGATTTTATATCAATTATTTTCTATGAAGTTTCCATCTATTGATGAAGCTGAAGAAACAAAAGAGAATCTCACTAAAAGAGCTAAAAAGATATTAGGAATAACAAAAACAACAGAAATCAATAGTGAGGAATTAAAGAAAATATTTAGATTAAAAGCTAAAGAAAATCACCCTGATATGAATTCAGGTCAAAAAGAAGCTACAAAATACTTTAAATTAATTCTTGAAGCTAAGAATTATTTAGAGAATAAAGGAAAAAATAAAAGATTATTGAAAAATGATGATTTGGTTGAGGATTTTTTGGGAGAATCTGTCGAAGAACTAGGTAAATCCTATAATGAAATCCTAAAAGAATATGAGGAATGGAGAAGGAATCATTTTTATGATATGGATAATGAATCTATTTGGCCAAAAACCAAGGACTCTTAGTATTCTTTGATCGATGTTTGTAAGAAATTCCTTGATATGTACTGAAATATAATTTGCTCTGCAGTATTTCTTTTTGTTTTTCTTGAATCCCTCTAAATCTTTTTTAGTAATCAAATCTCGGGTTCAATGCAGGAAAATTTAATTTAGTTTATCGTTCTAAATAAGTTAATTTAATCGATTTAAGGGCTAAATAATAATTATTTGGTTCTAAAAGACCAGAATAAAATTATATTGGGAAGAGAAACAATGTATGAATCAAGAAGTTGGATATTAGATAAGTTTATTTTTTGTAAGAAACAATTTGTGGTAAAATGATTTCTAATGAATTACTTAAAAAAGCAAAGAATTCCTTGAAAAACATTGAAATCAAAGATGTTAGAATTGGTTTAAGTTATACAGGGGTTTTGTTAAGTAATGATTTACTGGGACTTTCTTATTCGTTTGCTGAAGAAAAGGGAAGTTGTTGTGAGATTATTGAGGAATCTGGGGATTTAATTGGTGAAAAAGCAATTGATGTTGCTGAATACATCAATGATCCTTTTGCAATTACAGCTTCTTTAGGTCTAGCAACTATGAATGCAGTTTTTAACCAGTGGGTTGAAGAAAAAGGCGATATATTGGAGTTCTTAGAATTACGTGATGATGATTCTTTGGGAATGGTAGGTGATTTTAGGCCTTTGGTTTCTAAATTAAATAAGGATATTGATTTATTTGTTTTTGAGAGAAAACCCCATGACTATGATTTGTATCCGGAATATGCTGTTGAAGAAATATTGCCTGAGGTAGATGTCGCTATTATTTCTGCAACTACTATTGTAAACAAAACCATTGATCATTTATTGGATCTATGTGAGGATGCTAGAAAAGTTGCTTTAGTTGGTCCAACAACTCCTATGGCTGAAGATGTTTTTGTTTCAAAAAACGTGGATTTTCTTGCTGGTTCTGTTATTAATGACAATGAAACTGCTTTGGAAATTATTAGTCAGGGTGGAGGAACTAGAAGCCTAAAAAGGGTTTCGGAGAAAGTTAATAAAAGAACTAGTTCTTGATTCTTAGTTTCTTTTAATTTTCTTGGTTTGTGTTGTTTTTTATATTAATGGAATAAGGCAGTGAATTCGATGGCTTGGTGTGGGAGTCATTTCACAGTAACGTTGTTTTCATTATTGTTCCTACTATTATTACAGTTACTATCATTATTCCTATCGATTTTGATAAATCCTTGGGACCTATTTCTTTAAAGAGCGCTGCAAATGTTGCTGCACATGGGAAATAAATTGTTAGAATCGTTGATGCTATCACTAACTGCATGGGTGACATCCCGATTCCTAGGAGCATGCCCATAGCTAAGTCTTTTCTTAAAAAACCTATTACTAAGGCTGAAACAGCTTCTTTGGGTAATCCAAATAAATTAACAACTATTGGTGAAGTTATTTGGCCTATTTGTTGTAGTATGCCTAAGAAATATGCTAAATTAACTAATGTTATTCCTAAAAAGAGGTAGGGAATTGCTTCTTTGATGAACCATTTTACTCGCATATATGTTTTCTTCATCACTGTTTCTAGACTTGGTTTGCGATATGGTGGGATTTCTAGGAAAATTTCTGGGCTTTCTCCTTTTATTATTTTATTTAAAATTATGCCAGAAACTATGTATATTATTGCTAGTGATGCGAGAACGATGTAGATGTATTTCATTCCAAATGAACCTAAGATCCCGAAAATCATTGCTGTTTGTGCCATACAAGGTACTGATATTGCTAACAAAGTAGAGGCTATGAATCTCTGTTTCCGGGTTTCTAGGGTTCTAGTAGCTAATGTTCCAGGTACGTTGCAGCCTAGGCCTAGGAAAACAGGCACTATTCCGTATCCATGCATTCCGAGTTTGTGGAAAACGTTATCTAATAATGTCCCTAAGCGAGGTAGGTAACCTGAATCTTCTAATACTGAGAGTGTGAAGTAAAAAGAAATGATGTAGGGTAATACTGCTCCTATTGGAACAAATATCCCTGTGGTTAATAAACCCATGGATTCCATATAAACTATTTTTCCTTCAATTAATTTCCCAATTATTATTTCATAAAAAAATCCTTTTCCTATTATATCGCCTATTTCTAAGATAAATGGAGTATATATCTGTTGAAAAAATGGTTCTGTTATGTTACCTATCAACCATTCTCCAATGAATCGTATTACATTAAAGGTTAGATACAGTACTAGAGCTGCTATTGGTATACCTGTTAATGGTTTGATTGTTGCTTCAGCTATTCGTTCCTTTATTGTGTGGTCTTTGTTTTTTATGTCCTGTACTTCATTTATTATTTGACCTATTTTTATCCATCGTTCATCTGATGTCTTTTTTTTCCAATTACTTGGTCTTAAATCCTTTATTTTTGATGTTAGTTCTTTGAATCCTTTTCCTGTTAGTGCTACTGTTGGAACTACAGGAGCATCTAGTTTTTTCTCTAGTTCTTTTGTATCTATTGATATTCCTTTGTGTTTTGTTTCGTCCCAGAGGTTTAAAGCAACTATTACTGAGATATCTTTTTCTAGTAATTGTGATGTCAAATAGAGGTTTCTTTCTAGATTCGTTGAATCAACGACATTTATTACAATATCACCTTCTTCTAGGAATTCTGAAGCTATTTTTTCTGCTTTTGAATCAGGTGATAGCGAATAAATTCCTGGAACATCTATTACTTCATATTTTTTGTCCTCTATTGTGGTGTATCCTTTTTTGTAATCGATTGTTGTTCCTGGATAATTTGATGTAATTACTTTTGTTCCAGTTATCCTTGAGAAAAACACGCTCTTTCCGACATTTGGATTTCCCATGAGTAATATTTTTTTCATTCATTAGACCTCACTTCTATTTTTTTTGCCATTCCTCGACCCACTGTGAACTTACATGATCCATTATCAACTACTATTGGTCCTCTTGGTTGTTTTGCTACTACTCTTATTTCTTTTCCTTTTCTTATGCCTCTACACTCTAATCTTCTTTTAAAGCCATGTCCTCCGTTTAACTCTATTATTTTGGCTTTTTCGTTTGTTTTTAGATCTAATAATGTTCTAACCATAATTTACACCAAAATTATGTTTCACAGCACTCATCTGGGTGTTTTCCGGTTTTTGAATAGCTTTCAAAGTGATTAATCCATTCTGGTTGATTTTTAGGGCATTCTTTTAAAAACTTTGAGAATTTCTTTAGTTGTTTAACTGTTTTAGGGTTTAATTTATGCTCTGCCTTACATGCGTCTTGTTCTGCTATTTCTTCAGGGACTTTGATTACTTTAAAGAAATTTTTTAGTGCTTTATGTGTTTCAAATACATTTTTAGCGATTTCTTTTCCTTTTTTTGTTAGTTTTATTGATTTATATTTGTTGTAGTTCACCAATCCTTGTTTATCTAGTTTTTGAAGCATTTCAGATACACTTGGAGGTTTTACATCTAATTCTTTAGCTACTTCCTTTGTTCTTGCTTCTCCTTTCTTTTGTATTAATTGATAAATTGTTTCTATGTAGTCTTCTGCGCTTTCAGTTGTCATATTTTTCATATTTTTAACCTAATGGTTTTTTTGAAAAGAACCAAACTTTTGGTGGTAACTCAAACCCACAAAGCAACCAAAAACAAAAAATTGTTTCAAAAAAATAACATAAACAAAAAAAACAACTATTATAACATGATGACAAAAGAAAACGAATTCTCAAATTTATCGAAAAAAATAAACCTAAAAAATCTATTGGACTACCAAAAAGGCGCGATCGTAAGCCGTACCCTAATAGACAAAAACTCAGGCACATTAACCATCTTCGCACTCGACAAAGGCCAAAGCATAAGCGAACACTCTGCACCTCACGATGCAATAGCCCACATACTTGAAGGAAAATGCGAATTCACAATAGAAAACAAAAAATATTCACTAGAAAAAAATGAAGCAGTTACCATAGAATCAGGAGAAATGCATTCAATAAAAGCTCCACAAAAACTCAAAATGCTATTAATAATGATAAATTAAAATTTATTTAAAACTTATTTTATCTATTTCTCTCTTAATTTCATTTCTCTTCAACAAAAAGAAACCTATAAATATTAACAACAAAGATAGAAACGATTTCAAAGTAAAAACCTCATCCAAATAAACAACTCCTATAGTCGTTGCAACAACAGGAGCTGAATAAGAAACCAAATTAACTTCAATAGGCCCTAAATCCTGTAACAAATTAAAATAAATCAAAAAACCAATTGAACTAGAAACTAATGCAAGATAAGTTAATGCCAAAAAACCACTCAGATTCCAATTAATTGCTGAAAAAGACTCTCCCAAACCAAAACCTATAATAAACATAAAAAATGTTCCAACAATCATAGCCCAAGCCTCCATAGACTCAATCGATAAATTAGTTTCTAAGAACCTAGTCAAAACACTTCCA
>CAYPLQ010000017.1:0-15807 GCA_964411605.1 uncultured archaeon
ATCTTGGATTTAGGAGGTACTAGAGTAGAATTGGGAGTTCAAACAACTTCAAATGAAAAATATGAAAGAATTAAGAGAGGACATAAGATAGAAGACGTTGTTAAAGCTACCCAACTCCTAAAAAATTCAGGCTTCAAAGTAACTTATCATATGATGCCTGGACTTCCTGGGTTTTCATTAGAAAAGGATTTAGAGGAATTTGAAAGAATATTTAATGATTCTAGATTTAAACCAGACGCGCTTAAGATTTATCCTACTCAAGTGGTGAAAGGAACTGAGTTATGGGAGAGATACAAAGAAAATGAATATGAACCACTAACTAATGAAGAAACAAAAAACTTGATTAAAGATATTATGGAAAAAACACCTCCATATGTGAGAATTAAGAGAGTTATGAGAGATATTCCTTCAACAGAAATAGTTGCAGGTCCAGATAAAAGTAATATGAGGGAACGAGCCTGGGATCTTTTGGAGAAGGAAAACAAAGAATGTAGTTGCATCAGATGCCGAGAAGTTGGACATAAAATCCGGAAAGAGAATATATCAATTAAAAAACCTGAATTCGTAAAAAGAAAAATAGAGACCAATCATTCAGAAGAATATTTTTTGTCATATGAAGATAAGGAAAACGATGTATTGATTGGGTTATTGAGGTTGCGGAAACTAAAAAACCCATTTAGGAAAGAACTAGGATCAAATGACTCGATGGTTAGAGAATTACATGTTTACGGTCAAGCCACTCCTATTGGGGAAAAGGGAGATTGGCAACATAAAAATTATGGTGAAAGATTATTAAAAAAGGCTGAGGAAATAGCTAAAAAAAGTTTTAATTCAAAAAAGATTCACGTAATTAGTGGTGTAGGAGTGAGGAATTATTATAGAAATTTCAATTAGAGAAAAAATGGTTCCTATATGTCTAAGGAGTTGAATTAAGTTGGGAAATGATGTTTTAGGTGAAAAAGGAAAGGTAGGAGAGAAAGCTATTGGCTTTCTTTCTTCTATAGAAGAAGATGAGTGGTTATTTGAAGCTGATAAGTTACTGGGGCAGGCTCATGCTTTAATGTTGGTTAACAAAAACATAGTATCTTGTGATATAGGTAAAGAAATAATTAAAGGATTAATGAATATTGATTATTCAGAAATTAGTGGGGAAGATGTACATGTTGCAATTGAATCACATTTGAATAAAAAAATTGGGGAGGAAAAAGCTGGTTGGTTACATACTGCAAGATCAAGAAATGATGAGGTTGCAACGTGTTTAAGAATGAGGTTAAGAGATGAATTACTACAAATCACTGATTTATTATTAAACTTAACAAAAACATTAATAAATAAATCAAAGGAAGAAAAAAATCAATTATTTCCAGGTTTTACTCATTTACAGCATGCAGAACCAACAAAACTAGGTCATCATTTATCTTCTTATTCAGAATCATTTATAAGGGATTTAAATCGTTTATTAGGTTGCTACAATAGAACCAATAAGTCTCCACTTGGCGCAGGCGCCCTAACTACGACTTCCTTTGATATTGATAGGGAGATGACATCTGAGTTATTGGGGTTTGATGAGGTTCTTAGAAATAGCATAGATGCCGTTTCTTCAAGAGATTTTGTAATTGAATCTCTATCGGTTTTCACTAACATAATGACTACAATTAGTCAATTATCGGAAGAACTTATTTTATGGAATACTGATGAATTTGGTTTCGTTGAATTACCCGATGAATACACTTCCACCTCTAGTATAATGCCTCAAAAAAAGAACCCCGATATCTTGGAATTGATTAGAGCAAAATCCTCAACTGTTCAAGGGAACTTATTAACAGTGACCGGTATATTAAAGTCTCTTCCTAGAGCTTATAATAGAGATCTACAAGAAATAGATTCGAAAATCTGGAATTCGATAGAAATTGTCAAAGATTCAATCATATTAATAGAAAAAATTCTTTATCAGACTGAGTTTTTAAGAGAGAATATAGAAAAATCATTGGAAAATGACAAAAGTGAAGCTAGTGAATTAGCAAATAAGTTTGTAAGAGAAAAAAACAAGTCTTTCAGATCTGCTCACAATAAGATAGGAAAAATAATTGATAAAGAGTCAGACATAGATGAGATAGCGAAAAAACTAGATTTGACAAGTAAAAATCTCTCAAAAAAAGATATAGTAGAAATCAAGAACAATATAGGAGCCCCTTCTTTTAAATGCTTAAGTAAAGATTTAAAACAACAATCAAAAAAGGTTAAAGAAGTTGAAGAAATATGTCAAGAAAAAAAGGAAAAACGATATAAAGGAATAAATAAGCTAAAAAAACAAATTAAATCAATTTTAGATAAATATGACTGAAATAAATTCATTAAAAAACGAAATTAGTGAAGGAGATAGAGTTAACATTAAAAAAGACGAGGTAGAATACACTGGAATCATTATGCCAACTTCAAGAAAAAATGAAATTGTGCTAAAATTAGATAATGGATATAACATTGGTTTAAATTTAAACAAAATACAAAAAATTGATTTAATTAAAAAATCAGAAAAAGAAAAAGAAGAAAAAACATTTAAACAAGAAAAAAACGAGGATAACCCACTTTTATCTATATTATCTACAGGAGGAACTATTGCTAGCAGTGTAGATTATAGAACAGGAGCAGTTACAAGTAAATTCGATGCTGATGATATTTTAACTAACATACCCGAGTTAAGAGACATAGCAGATTATAGAAGTAGCGTAGTTTACAATATTCTAAGCGAAAACATGAAACCAAGTTATTGGGTAAAATTAAGTAAAGCAATTGAAAAAGAAATAAAAAAAGACGTTGACGGAATAATTGTTGCACATGGAACCGATACAATGTCTTATACTGCATCAGCTATTTCTTTCATGGTTAAATCACCAATTCCAATTGTATTTGTTGGATCACAAAGAAGTGCAGATAGACCTAGCAGCGATAATGTTCTCAACGCAGTTTCAGCAGCTAAAATGGCTAAATCAGATATCGCCGAAACAATGGTGGTTATGCATGCTGAATCCAGTGATTCCTATTGTTTTGCCCACCGTGCAACAAAAGTTAGAAAAATGCATACCTCAAGAAGAGATGCATTTAGATCTATAGATCAGAAACCTCTAGCAAAAGTAGATAATGAAGTTAAGATCCTATGTGAAGACTATAAAGAAAGAAAAGATGAATTTGAAATCAGAAATGAAATTAACGAAGACGTTTCCTTAATAAAATTTACTCCTGGCATGGATCCAAGTATCCTTGATAAAATTAAAGAAGATAATGATGGTATAGTGATAGAAGGAACAGGCCTAGGACATGTTTCCAATGACTGGATTCCCCATATAAGGAGATGTGTAGAAGAAAATATTCCTGTAGTCATGACATCCCAGTGCCTATATGGGAGAGTTACAGATAGAGTATATGACACAGGTAGAGATTTAATTGATGCAGGCATCATACAAGGAGAAGATATGCTTCCAGAAGTTGCTTATGTAAAATTAATGTGGTCTTTACCTAGAACTGAAACAATGAAAGAGTTAAGAGAACTAATGAATAAAAATATTGCTGGAGAAATAAATAAAAGAACTAAAAATGGATATTACTTAATTTAAGAGGTAACAATGAATTATAGAGACATAGGATTGAAAGTTGGTTTTGAATTCCATCAGCAACTAGACACGGAAACTAAATTATTTTGTGATTGCCCAAATGAATTAAAAGAGAAACAAAAAACTTTTGAGATAAAAAGAAACCTACATCCGACGAAGAGTGAATTAGGAGAAGTAGATAGAGCAGCATTAGAGGAAGCCAGATTAAAAAGAGACTTTTTCTATGAAGGATTTGAAGAAAATACTTGTTTAGTAGAAACTGATGAAGAACCACCGCATCCCTTAAATAAAAATGCTTTAGATATAGCAATTGAAGTTTCTCTTCTTTTAGACGCAAAATTGGTGGATGTAGTTCATATAATGAGAAAAATTGTTATTGATGGTTCAAATACAGCTGGTTTTCAAAGAACAGCACTTGTTTCAACGGATGGTGAGATAAGAACAGATGAAGGCAAAATTGGGATTGATGGTATTTCTTTAGAAGAGGAATCTGCCCAAAAAATAGAAGGAGGCCTAAAAGACGAAAAGATTAGGTTTAATTTACAGAGACTGGGTGTTCCCTTAATAGAGATAGGGAGTGATCCCGACATAAAAACACCGGAACAAGCTCGAAAATTCGCAGAAAAAATTGGAATGATCTTGAGATCTACAAGGAAGGTTAAAAGAGGTATTGGAACAATAAGACAGGATTTGAATATTTCAATTGAAGAAGGAAGTAGAATAGAATTAAAAGGTGTTCAAGAGCTCGATTTAATTGAGGAATACATAAAACAAGAAATTAAGAGACAAATTAACTTAATTGAGATAAGAGAGGAGCTCAAGGAACGAGGTGTTAAGGAGGTTAAAGGAGAGATAGTTGATGTAAGTCAATTATTTAAAGAATCGTCTTCTGAAATACTAAGAAAAGGATTAGAGAAAGGAAAAGTGTTGGCCATTAATTTAAAAAATTTCAGGGGATTAGTAGGGAAAGAAATTCAAGCAGAAAGAAGATTAGGAACTGAGTTCTCTGATAGAGCTAAGAAGGCAGGAGGAGTAGGAGGAATTTTTCATACTGATGAATTACCTTCTTATGGAATAACTCAAAAGGAAGTAAAAGAACTAAGAGATGAAATGGGTTCAAATAAAAATGATTGTGTAGTAAT
Source organism: uncultured archaeon (assembly GCA_964411605.1). Classification (GTDB taxonomy): domain Archaea; phylum Halobacteriota; class Methanonatronarchaeia; order Methanonatronarchaeales; family Methanonatronarchaeaceae; genus PZKD01. The sequence continues at coordinate 4,751 of CAYPLQ010000017.1, forward strand.
AGTGGCTGATGAAGAAGAAAAAGCAATAAAAGCTTTACAAGCTGTTCGAAAAAGAGCAAAAGAATGTTTAAAAGGAGTTCCAGAAGAAACTAGACGTCCCTTAGATACTGGGGGATCTGAGTACATGAGACCATTACCAGGTTCTGCTAGGATGTATCCTGAAACTGATATACCTGCTGTAGAATTAAAAAGAGAAAAAATAGAAGAGATAAGGGACAACTTACCTGAATTAATAAAAAATAAAATGAAACGATACAAAGAAAAGTATGGTTTGGATAAAGGAAAAGCAAGGGATATAGCTAAATCAAAAAAATCTGAGGTATTTGAAGATATAATTGAAGAAACAGAGATCAAAGAAACAATAATCTACAAAACATTAATGAGTCATTTACCTGAAATACAAAAAGAAGGTATAAATACCTCTAAAATTCAAAATAAGCATTTAATAAAATTATTTAAATTACTTGATAAAAACAGATTCTCTAAAGAAAACATAGAAGATTTATTGAAATACATTGCCAAAGAACCAAGAAAAGACATAGAATCTATTATAAAAGAAAGGAACTTGGCTAAAATAGGAGAAGAAAAGATTAGAGAAACAATAAATAAAGTTATTGAAGAGAAAAGTAAATTAATAGAAGAAAAAGGTATGGGGGCAATTGGTCCCTTGATGGGAGTTATAATGGATAGATTAAATAGAAGAGCTGATGGAGACACCGTAAGTGAAATATTAAAGTCCAAAATCAAGGAAGAAATTGGAAGGGAAGGCTGCGGTTAATCATCATGGAGGGGATGGGATACCGCAGGCACACCCTTCCAATAAGATATCATTTATGAATCAATAAAAAACCTACGATAGATTCAATTTCCTTCTTAGACCTCTTAATTTATAATAAACCTTTTTATCAGGAGACCAGATTTCAGCCCAATCATTGTCATTTCTAACAACTCTTCCTATTTGCTGGATCAAATCTCTTCGAGCCATATCCTCATAATATTTCCAGAAAGCATCTCCTAACCTTTCTTTCAAAGCCATCAAATATGGATCACTCAAATCAGGATAAGGGTATTTTTGAATAACTACTGACCTGCATTTTTCTTCTTTTAGATCAATACCTCTTTTTAGTTTTGTCGAAAACAAAACATCTTTTTTTCCAGCCTTAAATTCAGATATATTTTTTTCTTGCTCCTCAACCACATTTTTTCTAAGATTTTTTGGCAAATACCTATAAGCATGTATATGAACTAAACAAGGTTTCTTTGATCTATTTATACATTCTCTTAAGGCTTTATAATAAGTTTTTCTTATTTTTTTATCATTGAAACGTTTACTTGTTAATTTAATAGGTTTACTTGGTTTTTTAATGATTAAATCACCAGGGATTTTTGGTTCTCCTCTAACATACCCAATATTTTCTAACCCAAAAATATTTTTTAGAACTCTTTTAGAATGAAGAGTACCACTCATTAGTAATATCTTATCAGCGGAGTTTGAAATAAATTCATTGAGAACTTCATCTGGTTTAGGTACAAAAAAACTTATTTTCTTTCTATTATCATTTGAACCCACATAAGAAGCTAATTTAGAGAATTTTAGGATTTTCTGAATTTTAGATTGCTTATTTTCTGCCCACCTTTCTTCGATTTTGTTTAATAAAAAGTCAAGAGAAGATAAAAATTCATTTATTTTTTTATCGAATTTATTTAATTCCTCTCCATTAATAACTTCTTTAAAAATATCTAATACAGATTTAAGGGAGTGCCTTATTTTTTTAGATTTCTCTTCTCCTAATTTATTATTGACTTTTTTAACTGTTTCATAAAAAATACTAGTTTTCATATTTAGTTGATCTAAAAATAAATCAGCTTCATCAATCACTTCTAAATCAACATTAGGTTTCCTTTCTGTATAAAGGGTTTCTATTTCATACATCTTTGAATTATAAACAATTATATCAGAATCTAAATAAGATCTAAATTGTTTATAAAAAGGACAGATTTCATTATTTCTCTTATTCCAGTAACTTTCACCTTCTATAGAAGAATATTTTTCAGGTGAAAAACCTTCTTTATTTAACTTAAAGTTATATAAAGGAGACCAATAAGGACATAATTCTCCTATTTTTAGTCTTGAAAGATCCTCTTTAGCTCTTAACTCGGATTCAGAAAATTTAACGGAATCTTTCAATATAACGTGGTCTTTGAGTTTCCCATCAACAATACTAACTGAACAAGGTAAATGTTTACAATCCGCTGTAGGCCCCTTATCTTTGCATCTAAAACAATTGCATTCTTCATCTGCTTCATCAGAATATGGACAATAAAAGTTGTTTCGTCCCTTAATAAATTCTATTTCAATAGATTTTTTGTTTTTACGTACTCGGAGGTTTTTTTCATAATCTTCAATGTATTGGTCTTGGAGAGGTTTAGTAGGAACAGAAAATATTGCTCTCCCCAGCTCTTTAGCGACATTTAAAGCTACAGCAGATTTACCTGTCCCAACCATACCTTCTAATAAAACTATTTCGTTTTCTTTAAATTCTTCAATTATTTCCTTTACTAAATCTCTTTGATTTTTTCCCGTACTATACTCTAAAGGATCTAAATAATTGTCTTTTTTATCATAAAGAGACCAAAGCTCACCCAAGTTGAATCCCTTATTTAAATTTCACTGCTGTAGCCATTACTTTAATATTCATCATGCCACCACCACCAATGGCTTCATCTTCTATATTTAAGGAGATTAAGCCATCAGCATCCATGTCTTTTGATTTTCGAACTAGCTCCCGAAGAGCTTTTTCTTGATTGTTTCTTAGTGTTTTTTCCCAAGAAAATGACCTACCTCCAAATAAATTCCTGAGACCTGCTAAAAAGTCTTTTCCGACATGTCTACCAGGAGTTATATCAGCAATTACCACTCCGAGGTATTCTTCAATTTCCTTGTTTTGGAACTCCAAACCTGTTGTTATTGGAAAATCAATTTCTGAGAAACTAAAAACTGTCATAATATTAAAATAATTAATTTGAATTAAACAAAAAATTGTTTATCTAAAGATTTTTCTTTTAAAAAAATTATTTAAAGATTATAATGGAAACCATTGATGTTTTTAATAAAAAAGGAATTGAAGTTTATTTAGAAACTGAAAGAGATCAGATCAAGTTTAAAGCAGATGGTGCTCTATCAAAAGTAGTTAAACCAATTTTAAATAAATTAAATAAGATTTTGAAGAATGAAAAACCTATATCTTTTAATGAAGATAAACTAATACTTTCAACTTGGTTACCACCAATTCCTAGTAAACCATTTTCAAGGGCAATTAAGAACGAAATAAAAGCAAATTTATTTAGAAAATATTCTCCACAAGCTGTTTCTTTAAATATATCGGAATGCACCCTAGAATGTGAAGAATGTAATATAGTTGAAAATAAGAGACTTAGTACAGAAATTGTAAAAGATTTTATTTCCGAAGCAAAACAGCTTGGAGCTTTTTCTTTAGGCTTTGCAGAAGGTGAGCCTTTGGTCAGGAATGACATCATGGAATTAATAGAATATGCAAATGGTGAAGAAAATATTGTTAGTGTTTTTACTCCAGGAACCAAGTTAGATAAAGAAACCGCTAATAAATTAAAAAGAAAAGGAGTGTATTCTGTAATAACAGGAATAAAATCACCGAATCCCGAAGAGCATGATGAAGCGAGAGGCGTTAAGGGAGCTTTTGATGAAGCAGTTTCTGGAATGAAAGCGGCTTTAGAAAATGACTTACTTGTTTCTATGCATACTCATGCTAAACCCTCATTAGTTAGGTCTGGTAAATTAAAGAAAATCTATGATCTTTCAAAAGAGATAGGGGTTGATGAATTATCTATTTGGGAATCTCACCCAACTTGGAATTATTTACGAGCAAAAGAAAATATTTTGAATGAAAAAGATAGAGGAAGAATCAAAACAATATATAAAGAAGCTAATAATTCAAAAGAAGGGCCAAGGGTATTTTATAATCATATATTTGAATCTAAGGAATTGTTTGGTTGTATGGCTGGTAATAGATGGCTAAATTTGATTCATAATGGGGACATCACTCCTTGTACATACGTACCTATATCTTTTGGCAATATTAAAGAGGAAGATCTAAAAAGTATCTGGGAGAGAATGAGTAATTTCAGAGATTTTAAAAACAAAAAATCCTGTGTAATGTTAGATAGTGATTTTAGAGAGAAATACTTAAAAGATGTCGAACCAAGCGACCTCCCTCTTAGCTACAAGAGGCTAAATAAATGAAAAAATTTGTTGCATATGATTCTTTTTTAACTAAAGTAATAATAGTTATAGACCAAGGAGAGATTGATTTAGAGGTCAAAGGAATTTTTTCGCCTTTTTTGAAGGTATTAAAGAAAAAATTTGGCGATTACTTAGAAAATAGTAATTATGAAATTAAAAACGAAAAATTATTTCTCTCCTCGGCTTTTCCACCTATCCCGAGTAAAGCATTTGAGAGATTAGTGAAAAATGAAATTAAGCGATTAATTGGAATAAATTACCCAAATAGTTTAACTATAATGGTTACAGGTAGATGTGAATGTAATTGTAATCATTGCCTAGCAAGAGATATGATGGGAGAAAAAAATCTTGGTTTAAGCACTTTAAAGAATTTGATAGATCAAGCTCTTGAACTAGGTGTTTCACAAATTGTATTCGAAGGAGGAGAACCAACTCTTAGAACTGATTTAAAACAACTAATTAACTACGTTGATGAAAGAGCTACAACAATGGTAGTGACGAACGGTGCAAACATTGATGATAGAATGATAAAATCATTTGAAGAAGCTGGACTAGATTTTTTGAATTTCAGTATCGATAGTCCGTACCCAAGTAAACATAACGAATTCAGATCTAAACCTAATTTGTTTCAAAAGGTCAAGAAAGGAATCAAAAAAGGTGTTGAATCAGATATATTAACGGGTATATTATACATAGCCAATCCAAATAATTGTTCTGTAGATGAATTAAGTAAATTAGTAGAATTAGCTAAGTCATTAGATGTCTTTGAGTTAATGATTGATGAGATTGTTGATAGTGGTAATTGGAGAAACAAAGAAGTACTAAATGAAAAACAAAAGAATAAAATAAAATCCTTTAAAAGAAATTTAATAAAAAATAAGGACATAAAAATCATTAATACTTTTTTCTCTCTTAGAGAACCAGAAAAATTCGGTTGTTTTGCGGGAAGAAGATGGTTATTCTCTTCTCCGAATGGTGAAATAATGCCTTGTATGCATACACCGATTTCATTTGGTAATATACAAAAAAAGAACTTAAAAAATATTTGGAATAAAATTAGATCAAATAAATTATTTAAAAAATCAAACAAATGTGTTTATGAAAAGGATGAATATAAAAAACAGTATTTAAAAGAAATGATTGAAAAAGAAGAATATCCATATAAAATAAGGGAAGATTAAAGTGTTAGAATTAATAAGAAACGGATTTAAATCATTTTGGCAAATGAAAATTAATAAAAGACCATTTATTTTATCTCATACAATAAATTCTGAATGTAACTTAAAATGTGATTTCTGTGATAACTGGAGAAAAAACAAAGATGATCTCTCAAAAAAAGAGATTTTTGAATTAATCCGAGAGGCTAAAAAATTCGGAATAACTTTATACAATATTTGGGGAACTGAACCTTTATTGAGAAACGATTTAGGAGAAATCATTGATTTTGCTAAAGAAAAGGGTCTTTTAACTTCTTTAGTTACTAATGGAACTCTTTTAGAAAACAAAGTTGATAAGTTAGTTTCTTTAGATTATTTAACTGTTTCAATAGATGGTTTTGAAACACATAAAGAAATAAGAGGAGTTGAAGTAGAAAATATTTGGAAAGGAATTGAAAAAGCAAAATTGAAAGATATGAGAATTGGAATTAATTGTGTCTTAAATAATAAAAACTTAGATGAAATACCGGATTTAGTTGAGAAATGCAAAAAAGAAAAAATTCCTATTACTTTTGAACCAATTTATGTTTATAATAATCTAAATAAAGAGACAAAACAAAAATATTCACTAAAAAAATCAAAAAAATATAACCAAACAATAAATTTACTTATAGACATGAAAAAAAGGAATTATCCTATTATTAATTCCATAACTTATTTGAAAAAAATAAAAAATCCTAATAATTTAATTAATTGTGAAAATAATGTTCCAATAATACACATAGATTCAGAAGGCCATTTAAATAATTGTAGAGTCAAAGAAAAACAACTAGGATCTTATAAAAAAGGTTTAGAGTATTTATGGGAAGAAACAAAAGATCAACGGAAGAATATTTCTGAGAAATGTGATGGATGCCTCTTCTTTGGTTACATAGAATCTAAATTAATAAATAGTTTGGAATTCGAACCTCTAAAAAATGCTATTAAATTTACCTAGAATAAATAAAAACAAAATTAAATCATTAAGATTAAGATTAAGTTTTATGATCTCGGAAGCTGAAAAGCCTACTTGCTTCAGCCTTGGAGAAGTCAATCTGTGAAAAAAGACTAATTGAAAAAAATAAATTTTTCTTTTTAAACAAAAGTTATTTGAATTAATGTTAAGTAATAGGTTTTGTAAGTTATGTGAAATCAAAAATAGTAATTGTGATTAGTAAAGGATGACCGAAAAACAAGATCGAAGAAGAGATTTGTATTCGGAAGCAATTGGGGTGAGAGTGAAATATGATTACTTAAAGGCATTAGATTTAGAGTGGGTGCTCAGAAAGGTTAAAAATGCCTCTAAAAAAGCTCTTTTTGATTTAAAGAACCTTGATGTTCCGAGAGTGCCGATGGAAGTAATGTTTTCTGACCAAAGACGGCTTATATTTGTTTTTTCTCCTACTGATGATTTTTTTGATTCATTACAAGATATCTATAAAATAACAACTAAAACATTCGTTCAACTTAAGAAGGACTTTGAAAACTCTAAAAAGAGAGATAATATTCAAAAAATTACTTTGGAGAGGTTAGGATATGAAAAAGATGAATTTGTAGTTGAGAATTCAGAAAGAGTTGTTTTTGTGGGAAATAAAAAAGAAAAACCATTAACTGAGTTTTAAAAAAAAATATAGGAATCAGTTAGGAGGGAAAAAATGAATAGAAATGAGAATCTAGGAAGTGTTTTCAGTAGATTTTTTTCTTATGTTATAGATGTTTTAATATTATTTGCTATAGATACAGTTATTTTTGTTTATATCAATAATCCTAATTTTTATTATTTGATTACAGTAATGATACAAGCTCTTTATTTTAGCTATTTTTTTGGAAAAGGAGCTACTCCAGGGATGAATGTTCTAGATCTAAAATTAATAAAAACAAATGAAAAAAAGGTAAATTTTTTGACGGGACTTATTAGGTATATTGGAATGATCATATCTTTTATGGCTTTTTTAATTGGCTTTATTTGGATCTTGAAAGATAATAAAAATCAAGGATGGCATGATAAATTAGCAAAAACATTAGTAATAAAAGACCTAGAATAAGTTGATTAATTGGAACTAAAAAGAGGTTGAGTAATGAGTTTATTTAACTCAATAATTGATGGCTTATTGAGCGGTTTAGGTTTGTTTTTGTTATTAAAAGGGTTTAAATTAAATTTAATTAATATATTAGCTTATTATGTAGTGAGTTTACCTAAAATTGATTTTAATGTTTCTTTAGTTGTCACATCAATTTTATTTTCTCTAATAATTGGGTTTATAACATTTTTAGTTTCTAAGCAATAGATATAAAGTCAAAGAAGGAATACTTCTTTAAAAATGTTTGATGTTATCATTATAGGTGCTAGCCCAGCTGGCTTACAAGTAGCCAAAGAATGTTCTGATGACCTTGATGTCTTAATTTTAGAGAAAAGAGAAAGCTTTAAAAATAATAGATTCCCTGATACTTCTTTTTTTGGTTTTTTTGATTTTTTAGGGTTTGAAACAAATGAAAAATACATTAAAAACAAAGTAGAGGGAATGGAGATTATCAGTCCTTATGATAATTCCTTGAAAATACATGAAAAAGGTTTTTCAATTGATAGAACACAATTTTCCAACTATTATTTGGAAAAAGCTCAGAATAATGGAGCCGAAATTTGGTTTGATTCTGAGGTAATTGATATAAAAAAAAATAGGGTTATTCTTAGTGATCAAAGTTCTTTAGAAGCAAAAGTAATAGTTTATGCTGGAGGAACTCATTCTAAATTAAATGAAAAATTACAAATGAAATCGATGAAATATCCAAATGATTTAGCAAGCGCTATCCAAGCATATGTGGAAAAAGTTGATTTAAGTGAAAATTATTTTCGTTATTTTATGGGAAAAAACATCGCTCCTGGTTGGAAAGCATCAATAAATCCTATGGGAAATAATATTTATAGTGTAGGAGTTTTTGTTAGGGATTTTTCGCCTAAGAAATATTTTGATAGATTTATGGAGAAAAAAATTTTTAGGGATGCAGAGATTCTAGAAATAGGTGAAGGACATGATCAAATCATTACAATACCAAATGAATTAGTAAAAGAGAACAAACTAATTGTTGGCGGTGCAGCAGGTCAAGCTGGCATCCCTTTTGCAATGAAAGCAGGTGAAATATGTGGCCAAATCATCTCAGAATCATTTGAGAATGGATACTTAGATCTAAATAATTTAAAAAGCTACGAAAAGAAGTGGAAGAAAAACTATAATAAGTTTTATAAATTGGGGAGATTTTCACTGAAAACCATCGAAAAAATGAAAGATAAGGATTTAGATAAAGCTATAAGATCGTTACAAGGAGAAGAAATTAGTCATATCTTAGATAAATATAATTCAAATTCCTTAAAAATAATTATTCTAGCTTCAAAAATGTTTAAAAATGATCCAACAATTTTTAAATTAATTAAATATCTTTTCTAATTTTTTCCAATTCTTTAATTTAATTAACAGATTCATTTGATTAAAAACTAAGATTTCTACCATAGGGATTTTTTAAGTGAACTACCCCTACCTAAATCAAAAGATTTAGGAAGATGTCTTCTCAGTCAAATAGATAAAATCTTTGACTTTAGAACATGTATCTATTTGATGTAGCAAAGGAAGTAATTTTAAATTAATTAAACCACAAAATGATTTTAACTTTATCTAACTTCTAAAGGATAAATAAATAAAATTTAGAGAATTTATTGATAATACAAAAAGAGGCAAAAATATATGGGTTCTGAAATTTCAATAGGAATTTTCTTGCCTTCTGAGAAATTAAATAATAATCAATTAAAAAAACTAAAAGACTTAAAAAATTGGTTAAATGGTTTTAACATTAAAAAAATTGTTTTAACTATGCCAAACATTGAAGATAAATTAGAAATGAAATTAAAAAAGATTTTTAGGGAAAATGAAAAAGATATAGAATTAATATTTGAAGAGGGAAAGGAAATTTTCTTTGGAAAAATAAAAACAATTTTTGATAAAGTTAGAGACAATGAAATAAAAATAAAAGAAATAGATGAAGACTTTATAGATTCACTTTTTGATGGACCAAGTAATTTGGATTTAATAATAAAAGTTGGTGAAAAAAGACTTCCAAATGCATTTATTTGGCAAAAAAGCTATTCTGAACTTTTTTTCGTTGATAGAATAGAGGAATTTAATCAAGAAATTTTTGAAGAGATAATTAAAGATTTCAAAAAGAGAGAGAGGAGATTTGGAGAATGAACAGAAAAAAATATATTCCTATGATCGGTATGGGTGCTTTACTTGTTTTGACTGAGATCTTGGCAATTTTTTTATCTGATTTCTTTAGAGAACAAAATCTTAGGGCTTTCGGAGAAGATCCTGGGTCTATCGCAAACCCAGTTTATTTTATTGGGATTATCTTAGTTTTTACTTTAATTTTTTTATTCATAAATAAATTTAATTTAGAGAAATTCATACAGATTTTTATTAGTTTGGCCATATTTGTTACTTTAATTTATTCATTTATGGCTTTAGTTTGGAAGATTCATCAATTTAATTTAGAAATAATTTTTCTTATCTCTTTTTTCCTTGCTTTAACCATAACTTTGGTTTACTTTTTCAATAAAAAATGGTATTTAATTAATTTACTTGGTTTATTTATAGCAAGTGGTGCAGCTGCAATTTTTGGTTTTTCTTTAAAAGTTATTCCAGTTATTCTATTATTAATAGTTTTAGCTATTTATGATGCCATAGCAGTCTATAAAACTAAACATATGTTGAGTTTAGCCAAAGATGCAATTAAACTGAAAATCCCGATTCTATTTGTTGTTCCGTGGAAACAGGACTTTTCTATTGAAGAAGAAGGTTTAGATACTGGGGAAAAAGAAGCCTTTTTTATGGGTGTTGGGGACGCAGTAATGCCATCGATTTTAGTTGTTTCTTCTTATATTTATGTTGATCCGTTAGTTAGTTTTATAACTGCGATAGGATCCGTAGTTGGCTTTTCTTTTTTAGGGTATTTGGTGATAAAAGGTAAACCTCATGCAGGATTGCCACTGCTGAATGGAGGATCAATACTAGGATTCATAATTTCTTATATATTGTTTTTTGCCTGATATGTCCCCTAGGAATGAAAAAATGAAATTATCTTATAGGTTGAGAAGACCTCTCCCTAATCTCTGATTTGGATAGAGGTTACTTCATCTTTTCACCTCAAGGGGACTCCTTCCTAATCCTTGATTAGGTGGGAGAGGAATTGAGGTAATGCTTAAATGGCTAGAAAACATATTTTTGGTCAAAGTCAATAGGTTTGAGTGGTTAGCTCCCGATTTAAGGCACTCTCTTGAAGGAGAGAAAACCGCTTCTTTGGGGAACGCTACCATGCTTGAGAACCTGAACCTCTCCACTTCGGGCAAAAGCGTGCTCGCAAGAGCCGACGGAACTAATGACCATGTTCTGTTCCCAGGGGTGGATGGGTCACGGTCAACTGGCCCCTGGAATCGGTTCTGGATGAGCGAGAACCTCTCTGTGTGTAACGGAAGTTCTCCGAGGAAACCGATAATTAAATTGTCCCTATGGTCTGGTCCTATCATACACAAGCCT
>CAYPLQ010000018.1:0-15412 GCA_964411605.1 uncultured archaeon
ATACAGCACCTGATTTTTTGTTTCTACCAGAATAAACCCCAATAATTATTGGGTCATCTTCGTCGATGTTTTTTCTTTCCGCTTCAGCAGAAGCGAAAAATGAATCCATGTCTATGTGAAAAATTAATTTGTTTTTATCTTCCCTAAAAACAAACACCTCTAGTGAAAAATTTCTTATTATTTAAATATTTGGTTTCGATTAAGTAATTTTTAACTTTTTACCTAGGAAGTCACCTTCCAAATCTCCAAAAGTGGTAGGTAAGGATTCACTGTTTTTTGGAAAACTATTAATTGTAGTAGATTTTATTTAAAAATGATCAGATGACTAAAGAGATAATGTGGCGTTCGGTTTTGGAGAATTACCTCATAAAGGCATATAAAATTGAGGCCGTTGGTGAATACTTATATTACAATCAAAGTTTGTTGGATCAAGAAACCATTGAATACGTTGATTTTTATGATAAAATTATAACATTAATGAAAGATTCAAAGGATCATAAGGAAAAACTCGAAAAATCTTTTGAAGGATTAAATTTACCTTTGACAAATTATATATCCGATATGGGTTCTGAATTATATAAAGAATATTTTAAAAACACTAAAGTGGTTGCGAATGAAATTTTTCTCAATTTAGTTATTAATGAAAATCAAATGATTGATTTATACGAGAGGATAGGAAGAAGAACAAATTCTGATTTAATTAAAGAAATTTCAGATAAAACAAATGAAGAATTCATGGATTTAATTGAAGAATTAAAACAGTCAGAAAAAGAGCATCAAGGTATTATAAAAGATTTAATGTCAAATAATGATTTTTTAGATAGAGTTAATTGTTCAGTAGTCAAAGAAGTTAGTGAAGTTTTAGAGGAATTAAAAAATACCTATAAAAAATTAAATAGCAACATAAAATACGGTTATAGAGATGTTTTATTTTATAGAGGAAATAAATCACTCTTTAATGAATTAATGAAAAAACTAGAAGACTACGATGAATTTAATATAAGGTCAAGAGTGGAGAAAGAAGAAAAAATTATTTTTGAGATTGAGATTTTTTCAATTTAATAAAAAAATGAAATTCTCCCGAGCAGATTTATATTATTTAAAAACTTCTAGGTTCCAGTGACATTAATAAATACTCTTTGAGAACTAAGGAGTAAATGAAGAGTTTAAAGAAGTTTTTGGATAGAGAAATGCAAATTAAAAATAAAAAATAGATACATACTTTTAAGACTAAAGAGATTTAGCTTTGAAAAACAAATTATTATTGAGATAAGATGACTGAAGAACAAGAAGAATTTTTTTGTCCTGAATGCAGGAAAAAAATGAGTAAAGAGGATGTTGAAAAAGATGAATATGACCAATACCTGTGCGGGGGTTGTGGTGCAGAATTAACTAGATTAGATGGTGTTTAAGGAAACTTTATTAAATTTTTTTTAATTAATGTTTATTAAATCCATAGAAATTTAAAGAAAAGTTTTTAAATAATAAATAACTGATTTTCTAATTACAGAAAATTTAAGTAAATAAATTGCTTTTTGTAAAAGAAAATAGAGATGTTGATCAAAGAAATGATGAAATACACTAAATACAAAAAATTAAGAACTCTTATTTAGTTAATCAAGAAATCTAAATGAGATTTGGTCGTGAAAGAAAAGAATTTACTAAACCAAAATAGAATTCATTATCTGTTTATAATTTAATAATTAAAATGTTTAAAAGAACAAGACTTAGGAAAATCAGGAATGACTTCCCTATATTGGATGAAAAGATTTATTTAGATAATGCTGCTACTAGTTTAACACCTGAACCAATTTTAGATGCTTTTATTGAGTATAACAAGAAATATAGGGCAAATATTGAGAGAGGGGTTCATCACCTATCAAAGATGGCTACTCATAGATACAAAGAAGCTCATAAGAAAGTAGCAGATTTAATTGGAGCAAGTGAAGAAGAAATTGTTTTTTTAAAGAACACAACAGAAGCGATTAATACAGTTTCTAGAGGACTTGATTTTGAAGAGGAAGACCAAATAATAATTTCAAAGATGGAACACCATTCTAATTTGCTTCCGTGGATGAGATTAAGAAAAGATAAGGACATAAAATTAGATTTTGTTGGGATTAATGAGGATGGGTCTGTTAATTTAAGAGAATTAAGGAATAAAATAGATTCTGAAACTAAATTAGTTTCAATTTCACATGCATCAAATGTTCTTGGAACACTGAATCCTGTTGAAAAAATAGGGAAAATTTGCGATGAAACAGAAACACTTTTTTTAGTTGATGCAGCTCAAACCATTCCTCATTCATCAATTGATGTTGAAGACATGAAATGTGATTTTTTATGTTTTTCTGGTCACAAGGCTCTTGCAACAACAGGAACAGGGGCCTTATTTGTTAAAAAAGAGATACAGAATAAACTAAAACCAATGATCCTTGGTGGGGGAATGGTAAAAGAAGTTTCATATAATAACTATGAACTTAAACAATCGAATGAAGGCTATGAAGCTGGAACACCTAATATAGGTGGAGGAATAGCTTTTGGAGAAGCTTGTGACTATATAAAAGAAATTGGTATTGAAAAAATAGAAGAACACACAAAAGAATTGAGTAATTACTTAGTTAAAAAATTAAAAAACGTAAATAATTTAGAAATTATTTTCCCAGATTCAGATAGAATAGGAGTAGTTTCATTTAACATAGAAAAAATTAGTTCTCATAAAGTCGCATCTTTATTAGATGAAAAAAACATAATTGTTAGATCTGGTGAACACTGTAGTCAGCCTTTACTTAATGAAATTGGTTTTAAAGGACTTGTAAGAGTTTCAATGTTGTTTTATAATTCAAAAAATGATATTGATGAATTAATAAAAGTTATATCTTAAAAATAGGTGAAAAAAAATAGTGTTTGATGAAATAAAATGTTGGGAAAAGGGGAATAGACCTAATAGGAAGGTTCCAGTTGAAACAGGAGTGACAATAAGAATAAATGGGAGAAAACTAACAACAGCAATGATATCTCCTTCTAAGAAGAAAGAATTCGTTATAGGACATCTTTTATCTCAAGGAATTGTTGAAGATGAGGATGAAATTGAATCTATTAGAATAAATAAAAATGAGGCTAGCGTAGTAGCTGATAATATTCCTTTTGAAGAAACAAAAGAAGTTCTAGGAAGCGGTTGTGGTGCAGAAGGTTTTGATGGAGAGAACTTAAGGCAAGTTGAGTCAAAAAATAGTTTTTCTTTAGACAAGATTGTTGAATCTATGTTTAAAGTACTTGAAATTGGTAAAGATAGTTTTGGGACACATGTCGCTGGTTTATTTACAGAAGAACAGGAGTTTATAGCAAGAGATATAGGAAGACATAATTGCATAGATAAAATCATCGGGATGGCAGTTCTAGAGGATATAAGTTTGAACCAATCTTATATTGTAAGTACAGGAAGAATGTCTTCGGATATGGTTATAAAATGCAGTAATACAAATATACCAGTTTCCGCTTCACATAAATCAACAACATCACTTGCAATTGAATTGGCTAACAAAGCAAATATTTCTCTAATAATATCTGTTGGAGGAGACAATTCAATTGTGTGTAATCCAAGTAAAATAAATTATTAATCAAAAAAAGGTTCACGCCTATTTATAGCTTCTCTAAATGCTGTTTTAATGGTTTTTCCATTGATATCAACATGATTATCGTTTCTCATAAGACAGGGTTTAAATTTTCCGTCACAAGTAACTCTTAACCGGGTACAGTTCTCACAGAATTCAGTGTTATGCATCGGTTTAACTACTTCAATTTCTGCTTGATCAAAGAAATATTTTTTTCTATGATGCATTCTTCTTACTTCAATTTTTTCAGATTTTTCTTCTAAGAAGTCTTCTAAATCACTTAAGTCATGGTGGTATTTTTTATAGGGATCCTTTTTATTTTTTAAAGTATTTGTATTATGGAATTCGATGAATTGAAGAATTATGTCTTTTTTCTTAGCATATTCAATAAAATCACAGACTTCATTTGTGTTTATTTCATCTAAAATAACTGTATTTATTTTTATTGGATAAAGAGGAGATGAAATCGCCTTATTTATCCCTTTGAGTGTTTTTTTTAATTCATTTTTGCCTGTTAATTTTTTATATTTTTCTGGATTCAAAGTATCTAAACTAACGTTAACTCTATCTAGTCCAGCCTTTACTAAGGAATCTATTTTTTCTGCCAATAAGACCCCATTAGTTGTTATGGAAACATCGTCTAAGTGAGGGGAGATTGATTCGATTATTTCAATTAAATCTTCTCTTAAAAGAGGTTCTCCACCAGTTAATTTAACTTTCCGAATATTATTTTTTGTAGCAATGTCAGTGATTTTTTCTATTTTTCTTTTCTCGATTTCTTCATTTTTTTCTGTTTCCCCTTCGTTATGGCAATATATACAATCTAAGTTACATCTCTGTGTTAGGGAAAACCTAATGTTTGTTATAGGTCTATCGTATCCATCTTTTAAAAATCTATCCATTTTATTAATTATAGTGTATCATTTAAAATAAAATTACTTAAAAAATTAACTATGTTTAATTCTTTGACCCGTTTCTCTATAAGTTTTTAATCCGGTTAAATTATTTAATTCATTTTTGAATTCACTAGATCTTATATAAGAAATGAATTCATTAATTATTTTTTTATTTTCACTACCCTTGTTAATTAAGAAATCATATTGTTCTTCATTAATTTCTAAGAAATCTAGGTCTTTTTCTCTAGCAAAATACTCAACACCAACACCCACATCGGCCTTACCAACTTTTATTGCAGCAGCAACACCTGAATGGGTTCTTGAATTTGTGTTATAGCCTTTAATCATTTGTTTAATTTCATCTAAGTCTCTATCTTTTTTTTCAGAATAATTTTTTAATTTCATATCCAATAACTTCCTTGTGCCTGAACCTTTATTTCTATTAATTAATCTAATTGGTTTTTCTACTAAGTCATCAATGCAAGAAATGTTGTGAGGATTTCCTTTTTCAACAAAAAAACCCTGTTTCCTTAAATAACCTCTAATTAAGAAAGCTTCTTTTAAGTTAAATCTCTCCATAAAAGGCGTGTTGTAATCACCATTATCTGCTAAAAGATGTACACCAGAAATATCTGGGATCTTTTTTTTCATTAAACGAAAACCACCACTAGAACCAACATTTAATGACTTAGAGGAGGCATTTAAATTATTCCGAATTAAATCAATACCTTTACAATGGCTTCCCATAAATAGAAGCTCAGGTAACTTAATTTCCTCAGAAAGTAACCAGATTTTCTTTCTCTCACCTTCGCTTATGTACTCTTGGTTCTTTTTAATTTCTAAAAATCCCTCTGCTTGTGAAAGAGAAGTTATTGCCCCGGACCCCTTTTCAATAGGATAACAAAAATATTTATTTCTTCTTTTAACTAAGCCAACAGGATGAAAATGTCTTCTTCCACTTGTGGATTTTATTTTAGTCGAGGTAACAGCTTTAACTTGTTTCTTTTGTTTCTCCTTGCATAAAGTCTCCCTTAAAACTGGATCAACTAACAGATTATAGATTGTCAAAGCAGAGGTAGGGTACCCTGGCAACCCAATTATCAAAGACCCCTTAAAAACAGCGGCAATTGTAGGTTTTCCAGGCTTAACAGATACTCCATGGAAAAGAATTTTGCCTTTCTCTAAAACGTTATTTAGTAAATCACTAGATCCTGCTGAAGTAGATCCTGAAGTCAAAACAACATCGTTTTCGGAAACGGCTTCTTTAATTATTTGCTTGATATCGTTTTTATCATCCCCAACAATTCCATAAAAACGAGTATTGGCACCTATTTCATCCAAAGAGGATTTTAAAGTAAATGAATTTGTGTCAAATATTTCCCCATGCTGGATTTTTTTACTTGGCAATGTCAATTCTTCTCCAATTGAAACTATTCCAACATCTAAACCAGAAAAAACACTTATTTTTCTTTCCCCTATAGCTGCCAAAACCCCAATATCTCTAGTATTTAAAACAGTGCCCTTAGAAAGTACTTTTTCTCCCACTAAAATATCGCTTCCAGCAAACATAACATTTTCATCAGGAACTACAGCATCTCTAACTAAGATCTCCTCTCCTAGTTCATCAATAAATTCAATCATAACAACGGCGTTAGCCCCTTCTGGCAAGACAGCGCCGGTTGCAACTTCAACTGCTTCTCCCTCACATACCTCTATGTCCTTAGTTTCTCCAGGCATAATTTCTCCAATTTTCTCAAACTTTTTAGGATTATCTTCTTCAGCACCAAAGGTTTCAGATGCCTTCAAAGCATAACCATCCATAGCCGCTCTATCAAAACCAGGAACATCAATATCTGAATAAACATCTTCAGCTAAAGTCAAACCATTGCAATTTTCAATTTCTTTTTCCGAAACAAAAACATCAATTTCGTTCCTTAATCTCTTCTTAGCTTCTTCCAATGAAATTAAATCCCTAAATTCGATTCTACTCAAATAAAACTACCTCCACTTCTTTACCTTTTTCAATACCTTCTTTTTGTTCAGGAATAACAACATATCCATCAGCAGAAGTTAGACTAGATTGAATACCCGAACCCGAAGTTCTAACAGGAACAACAAAACCATCTTCTAAATTAACTCTAGTAAAAGTCCTATAACCTACAGTTGATTCAATTTTTCGATCTAAAACCCCATCAATCTTTTTTTCATAAAATCTTCTCTTACTTAATTTCTCCAATAATGGTCTAAGAAACAAAATACATGCAATAAAACATGCAACTGGGTGACCAGGTAAACAAATAACCATAGTATCTTTATATCTACCTAATAATGTTGGCTTCCCTGGCTTAATCGCTATTCCATGAGAAAAAACTTCACCATGTTTTTTAACAAGTGAAGCAGTATAATCCCTTTTACCAACTGAAGTACCACCAATAAAAACAATTACATCATACTCTTTGCCTTTTTTAAGCCCATTAATCAATTCTTGTTTATCATCACCAAGAATATCGTTTACTTGGGAATTTGCACCATATCGCTTACATAATAAGTCAACAACAACTGAATTACTTTCTATTACTTCACCAGCACCCGGCTCCTCATCAAAGGAAACAACTTCATCTCCTGTCGGAACAACTAAGACACTGGGTTTCTCATAAACCTCAATTTCATTAATCTTAAAAGACCTAAGTAAACCTACATCAAAAGGCCTGAGCCGATGATTTTTATCAAAAACTACGTCCCCTTCTTCGATATCATCTCCAACAAAATCAACATTTTCTCCAGGTGAAACAGCGTTAAAAACTTCTAATTTATCTAAAGAAATTTCAACATCCTCTATTTTAACTACAGCATCTGATCCATCAGGAATTGCTGACCCAGTGTGAACCTCACAAGCACCTCCATTCTTTGGGTCTTCATCTAAATCTAAGACAACAGGACTTGATTTAGTAGCTCCAAAAGTATTAGAAGCTTTAACAGCAAAACCATCCATAGCCGCTCTATTATAAGTTGGTATAGGTTTAGGAGAAATTATTTTTTTAGAAATAACCCTATTATCAGTTTTTTCTATACCTAAAGATTCTTTTCTATCTACTTCATCAACTTTATTTAGGAATTTTTTTCTAGCCTCACCCAATAATTCAAGATCCTGAAACCCATTTTTTTCCATATAAATAAATAATTATATACCAAAGAAAATAACATTTGTTTATTACAATAAGGTGAAACCATGGACATAAAACTAGAAATAGATGATGAAGAAATTCCTTTGAACGGTTTTTTGGAACGTGTTTTGAGAAACATCTTAGAAGGTATAGTCAAAGAACTACATGGTGTTGAAGAAGATTGGGAAAAAATGAAGATAAAAATAGAAAGATAAAAAAACAAAAAACCTATTTTTATTTAATGACGTGGACTGAGTTTGCTTTAAAGCTTCCGTATATAGAATCACCTTCAGTTAGATCTAGTTCCTTAAGAGATTTTCTTGTTATATAAGCCATTAATCGAAATCCACAGTCCATTTCAACTCTAATAATTGAGCCTTCATCGATTAATTCAACTATTTCACACCTAAATTGGTTTCTTGCAGTCGTAGTTTCTTTTGACTTTTTTATAAAAACTTCTTCAGGCCTAATCATTAATCTAACTTCTTTATTTTCTGGAATTTCCGTTAAGGCCTCAACCTCGTTTCTTCCAACTTTGATTTTAGCTAAAGAATCATTTTTATTAACAATTTTTCCCTCATAGATATTTTCAACGCCAACAAATTGAGCTATCTTACTATTTGAAGGCCCATAAAAAATCTCTTCAGGTTTCCCTACTTGAACTATCTCTCCCTCCATCATAACTGCAATACGATCAGCTAAAAACATAGCTTCAGATTGATCATGTGTAACATAAATAGAAGTTAAATTCATCTCATCTTGTATCCTTTTTATTTCTTTTCTCATTTTGGCCTGAATTCTTTCATCTAAGGAAGAAAGAGGTTCATCAAACAACATATAACTAGGTTCTATGGCAAGAGCTCTAGCTAAAGTAACTCTTTGTTTTTCTCCTCCACTAAGAGTTAAGGGATTTTCATTTAACAAATGATCAATTCCCAAAAACTCAGCTAGCTCCCTTATCTTGTTTTCTTGGTCACCATTAACACCAAAACCTATATTTTCTTTAACAGAGAGATGGGGAAATAAAGCAAAATCTTGATAAACAAAACCAAATTTCCTTTTTTCCGGAGAGAGACGTGTAATTTCTTCATTATCGATAAAGATACTTCCTTTATCGGGTACAGTAAAACCAGCTAATGTCTCCAATAACAGAGTTTTCCCGGAACCGCTTGGACCTAAAATAACTAGTAATTCACCATCCTTTACTTCTAAATTAATGTTTTTTAATTGAAATCTCCCCCAATCGTTACTTAGATCCTCAATCATTAGCATAAATCGACCAACCCCTTGATAGATATCTCAATATAACGAAAATCAAAATAGAAACCAAGATAAGGACAACAGCGATAGGTCTTGAGGAACCTAGACCAAAGGATCTGAATCTCTCAAAAATCAAGACAGGTGCAATCATTGGATAATAGGTTATTAAGATTACTGCACCAAACTCACTTATACCACGTGCCCAAGACATTATTCCACCAGCTAAAATATCTCGGTATGCTAATGGTAAAGTTATTTTTCTAAAAGCACCCCATTCACTTTCTCCCAAGGACCGGGCCACATTCTCCAATTTGGGATCGATACTTTCAAACCCTTCTCTGACATGATTAACAAAATAAGGAATTGAAACAAAAAGCATTGCTACAACAATTCCTGGAAAAGCATCAACGAATTTAAACCCTAATTCACTTAGGGGAGCTCCAATTAGGCCATTGTATCCGAAGACAGATAACAAAGCAATTCCTGCTACTGTATGTGGAATGATAACAGGAACATCAATTAAACTCTCAATAAAGCCTTTTCCAATAAAATTTTTTCGAGCCAAAAAATAAGCTAGAGGTGTTCCAAAAAGGAAAGCAATTGCAGTGGAAACAAAAGAAGCCGAAAAACTAATCCAGATACTATTTAAGACACTTGAATCAAAAACAGTTTTAACTAAATCATTGGGCGCTACAACTATCTGAGTAATAATCATGTCCCCTATAGTTAAAACTAGGAATGAAATTAATATAAAAGACAAAATAAAGAAAGAAATCACTGTTTTGTTGAACTCAGTCTTCATTGCTAATTCATCTCCATAGGATAAATAAATCTTTAAACAATTTAGGCTTCTGTGACTAAGTCACTTAGTTCTTCGGGAACTGCTTCAATGTCATTTACAACTGCTGGAGAGATATGTGGTTGTCCTGCATTACTCATGATTTCGTCTCCTTCTTCTGATAATAGGTATTTAATTACTTCTACTGCTCTATCAGGATTAGGTGCGTTATTTGGTATAGTTAATCCATAAACTATTGGTTTACCATATACTGTGTCTCCACCAGCAATATTTACACCAACGTTTCCATATGTGTCTGAGAATTCGACGGAACTCAAATCAATTTCTGTTGGTAAATCAACCATATGGTGATCGTGTTGACTGGCTACACTACCATATATAAATAAGTAATCAATTTGTCCGCCTTCAAGACCAGATAATAAATCGGTTTCTTTACTTCTAAGCATTATCTTATCTGAATTAACATTTATATCTGAAGTTTTAGGCATCTCTAAGACATATTTATTATTTTTCTCTTTCATCTCAAAATTTGAATTTTGACTTATTAGGTTTTCATAGATATTATCTTCTCCGTAATGCATTTCAGCTAATTTTATAACCATCTGTGATCTGTAACCAGCAGGATCAGCGTTAGGGTTTGAAAAACCAAATCTGACGTCGTCTCTATTTAAAACTTCGTACCAATTATCTGAGTTTATTTCATCTGAGTAAGAGCTTTCCTCTGTATAAGCTATTGTGTACTCGTTTTTTGCAAATCGAGCAAACCAATCAGTGTATTCATCTATCATCATATTAGGAATCAAGGTATAATCTGCAACTCCTATGATATCCATTTTTTTATCTAACTCAGTAACTTGTCGAACTGCATCAACACTACCATGTGCTTGTCTTTGAATATCTACATTTTCATTTTTGTTTTCAAATGAACTTTCAAGATTATTGAAAGGATAAGCTAAGCTTCCTGCGTGACTTATTTTTACATTAGATCGGTTGGTTCCATTTAAACAACCAGAAACACCGATAGTAGCTGTTAAACCTGTTGCAGCTACAGCTTTAAGAAAATTTCTTCTAGTTATTCGTTGTGTCATACCTAACATAACCTCGTTATTAGATAATATAATCTTTTATATAAAAAGTAATCGGAAAAAACAAATACCATTCATTAAAAAAGAATGAATGATGAAAGAAAAGAAAAAACTCAATTACACAGAAAAAGAAAATGAGCTTTTAAAAGCAATAAAAAAATATGGTTCTATTAACAAAGCCGCAAATGAATTAAATAGATCTTATTCTCATAGTCAAAAGAAAATTAGAAAACTCGAAAAAGAATTTGGGAAATTAATTGAAACAAAGAGAGGTGGGAGAGGGGGAGGAGGATCAGAGCTGACTGAAAGAGCAAAGAACCTAATAAAGAGATACGAAAAGTTAGAAACTGAACGTAAAAGAGTAAAACAAATAAGCATCACAACATGGAAAGGAAAAGTCAAAGAAGCAAAAGAATCAGTTTGTATAGTTGATACCTCAATAGGTGAAATTAAAGCAATAAAATCAGAAGAACTACAAGAAAACGATGAAACAGATGTTTTGATAAGGGAAGATGGAGTAATAGTTAGAAAAACCAAAGAAATCGACCCAAATAAGACAAGCGCAAGAAACAGATTTAGAGGAACTATTGAGAAAATTAAACCAATCAGTGATTTAGTCAAACTAAAAATAAAAATAAAAGACAAAAAAATATCTATTACAATAACAGAAGAAAGCAGAAAAAAAATGGATCTTAGAAAAAATGACGAAGTATTGATATCTTTTAAGGCCGCAGCAACTAAAGCAATTAAACACTAGATATCATGTACCCAGTTTTCTTCATCAACTAAAACTTCTTTTTTCCAAATAGGAGCATTTTTTTTAACCAAATTAATCCCACTCTCTAAGGCCTCAAATAATTCTTCTCTATGTTCAGCAGCGACAACTACGTAGATTATGTCCTCACCAACCTCAAGCTCCCCTTCTCGGTGGTAAATTCTAGCATCAACTATTCCTTCCCTAGATTCTAACTTCTCAGTGATTTTACTTATTTCATCATCGAACTTTTCTTTATATTTCTCAAAAACTAATTTCTTAACTTCTTTTTCCTCCCTATATCCCCTAACTATGCCTCTAAATGAACCTATTGCCCCAGCTTTTTTTATATCTGGATCCTTCTTCATCTTACGAATAATTTCCCTATAACTTTTTTTTTCTACACTCTCTTTTTCAATAAAATCAAAGATCTTTTCTTTGCATTTAGGAAAAGAGGGTTTTTCTTCAAGAACCAAAAATGAATTTCCTTCGCATTCTTCAACTACTTCCTCTCCTAAAGCAATTTTTGGTAATTCTGAATCTTTAAATCCTTCAACAATAGCGTAATCAACTAAACCTAAAAGCTCGTTAATGGAGTCATTTAAGGAATTATCTGATTTTTTAATAGTATACGTTTTATTTTCAGCTGCTGCAACCACACAATCAGATTTTTTTATTAATCTATCTGTGTCTTTTCCTTTTTTATCAAAATGATGGATATGTTTAATAACTCCAACCTCACCCTTTAATGCATCACTGATTTTTTCAGCCAAATAGGTTTTCCCAGAGTTTGAGTAACCTACTATACTAAAAATCTTCAATTTATCTCCCCACCATTGATTAAATCATAAGCTTTAAATAAACCAACCGCCCCCGTCATCATAACATCTCCAATTGGATGGGCAAATTTAAAGTCATAATCAATAGGCATAATTTTTCTTTTTGGCCCAGTAACAACTATTTCTTCAGGAACTATGCCTTCTTTTACAAAAGCACCGTGACCACCATCATCAAAAACCTCTTCATTCTTTAATTCCCCTGAAATCAATTTATCAAGAAAAAACCTAATTTTTTTCTCTGTCAACTGACTAGTGTGATGCTCGAATAAACCAACCAAATCATTTCCTTTACAACTTGCAGCTAAGAAATGACCATTTCCAGCATCTATAATTATTTTATTTTGCTTATCTATACATCCCAGTACAGAAGCAATTTTTGAGTCAACCACAAAACCCTTAAGGCCATTTTTTTCTAAGAAATCAAGGCAACTATCAAATCTGCTAAATCTTTGAGTCTTATTAGTATAAATTAAGCTATTAAACCCATTACCTTCTTCAATTGCCTTTTTAAAAAACCTAAATCTGAATTTCCTGTCTGAAACACCTTTAGGTGCTATTCCATGATCTTGGACTGCTATACCTACTATTTCAGGTAAATTATCGCAAGATATATTTAATAAATCCATAATTTTCGGAAAAACAAATAAATCAGTTAACTTAATTTCCCTGAAACAATCTAAATCAATTTTATCTCTTTTATCCACAACCCTAATTCCTTTTTCCTTCACTTCTTCTAAGTTATCTGAAATAGTTCTTGCAGCTTCTTCTACCATAACAACATCATTTTTCTTTGCATGATTGATTATTGCATGAGAAAGAGGTCCTCCCCCCATTGTGTATCCACTAAAAAACAAGTCATCTTTAGCTTCTAAGACTTCTCTTTTTAATAACTGGATGGGTGATGGTAAAACAAGCTTAGTTGTGTTTTCTTGAGGTTCTTTACCTACTAAGATATCTTGAGTACCTAGTCCTATGTCAAACGCTATCATTTTCTTCAACCAAAACATCTCCCTTATCTGTGATGTAGATAATAAAAGAATTTCTAGCAACTCTATTATCTAATAAAACATTTTCGTTTTGTTCAATTTTTTCGATTATTTCAACAGTATCTAATTTTACTTTAATTTCATTTTTATTGGCTTTTTCAAAGACTTTTTTTGGAACCTCTAATACATCTTCTCCTTCTTTTACTTTAATATTAATAGGAGAAATTATTTTTTTGTATTCTTCAAGTGTTTTTTTTGATTTAGAAATATTTTCACGGGCTCGTTTTTCAATTAAACTTATATTAGATCGAGAAGTATCAATTAAGTTACTTATTTCTTTTTGAGTTTTACCTTTTTCTCTTAATTCCAATACTTTTTTTTGTTTTTCAGTTAAAAAAGAATCAACCATTTTGTACAATAATCATATATTGCATGGATACATAAAATCTTTATAAGAAATCATTTTTACTGAATTTTTAGGAGATAAATTATGGGGAAATGGACACACTTAGATGAAAAAGGAAAAGTAGATATGGTTGATATAACACAAAAAAAAGTATCTTTTAGAAAAGCAGAAGCTCAAGGAGAAATTAAACTAAAAAAAGAAACTATAAAAGCTATTAAACAAGAAAAAATACATAAAGGCAATGTGTTTGTTACAGCTAAAATAGCCGCTATCCAAGCAATCAAAAAAACTTCAGAAAATATTCCTTTATGTCATAATATCCCTATTACAGATATAAAAATAAATTTCAGAACTCAGAACCAAAAAATAAAAGCAAAAACTTCAGTAAAAACTACATCAAAAACTGGTGTAGAGATGGAAGCCCTAAATGGGTTATCAACAGCATTATTGACAATATGGGATATGGTAAAATCAAAAGAAAAAGACGAAAAAGGACAATACCCAAAAACAAAGATTGAAAATATAGAAGTTACTAAAAAAATGAAAAAAAACCGAAATAAAGATGACTCATAAACACACAAAGGAAGGAAATTATAAAATAAAAATAGTTACTGTAAGTAATTCTAGAACATTAGAACAAGATGAATCAGGAGACAAAATAGAAGAAATATTAAAAAAAGATGATCATGAGATTAAAAGAAAAGTAATAAAAGACAATAAACAAAGTATTTTACAACAAATAGACTTAAATCAAGACTTAATTATTTATTGTGGAGGAACAGGTTTATCAAAAGAAGATGTAACAGTAGAAGCATTAAAACCTAATTTTAATAAAGAAATACCAGGTTTTTCTCAATATTTTAGACAAAAAAGCATCGAAGAAGTTGGTTCTAGAGCTATTATGACTCGAGCCACAGCTGGACTAATTGATGACACATATTTGTTTGCTATACCAGGTTCAATTAATGCAGCAAAAATAGGTGCAGAAATAATAAAAGAAGAAATTAATCACTTAATTTACCATAGGCAAGAAAAATAATAAAAAAATGACTTTATCCAAAAAAGAAAGACAATTCTATAGTAGACAAATTCCTTTGATAGGGGAAGAAGGTCAAGAAAAACTTAAAAACAAAAAAGTCTTGATAGGAGGAGTTGGTGGAATAGGTTCGGCTGCAGCAATTTCTTTAGCAAGATTGGGTGTAGGGACAATTAAATTCGCCGATAATGACCGAATCGAAAGGAGTAATCTAAACAGACAATTGCTTTATAATGAAAGTGAAGTTGGAGAGGAAAAAACGAAAATAGCTAAGAAAAAATTAAAAAAAATAAATGAAAACATAGATATCGAATCAGTCAATGAAAAAATTTCTAAAGAGAACATCGATGAATTATTTGAGGACATAGATGCTTTTATAGATGGTCTTGATAACTTAAAAACACGTTACTTGGTAAATAAAAAATGCATAAAGAAAAGAATTCCTTTTTTTCATGCAAGCTGTAGAGGCTTTGAGGGCAGGATTACAACTATAATTCCTTTAGAAACACCATGTTTAAACTGTATTTATCAAGGGAAGACCCCTCCTAGAAAGGAAAAAACACCAGCAATAGG
>CAYPLQ010000019.1:0-5186 GCA_964411605.1 uncultured archaeon
GATCAAAAGATCTAATTGCTGGAGTGGATAGAGACTTAAATTATTTATTTGCAAATCAAAAGTACTTGGATTTTATTGGATGTGATAACAAAAATGAATTGATTGGAAAAAACGTTAAAGAATTTTTTAGTGGAAAAGAATTAGAGATAATTGAAAATAACCTTCAAAAATGCTTAAAAGGTAAAAAAACTCAGTATAGAATGAGCAGGGAAAGTAATGGAAAAAAATATTTTGATGTACTTTATTATCCGCTTAAGGACCATGAAGAAGTTATTGGTAGTGTAGCTGTTTTAAGAGATATAAGCCAAAGAAGGAAAAAAAATAAAGAAATTGAATTGATTAAAACCTCTTTAGATCAAGCTTCTATAGAAATATATTGGATAACTCCCAATGGAAAGTTTAGATACATAAACAATGAAGCTAAAAAAAGGCTAGGGTATTCGAAAAAAGAATTCGATGACATGTATGTCTGTGACATAGATCCAAACTATTCTAAAGAAAAAAGAAAAGAACATTGGGAGAAGTTAAAAGAAAAAGGTTCGCTTGAATTTAAATCAAAGCATCAAACCAAACACGGAGATACCTATTCAGTAGAAATAACAAGCCACTATATCCAACATGACCAGAAAGAATATGAATTTGCCTTTGCTAAAAACATTTCCGAGAAAAGGAAAAAGCAAGAGATGTTTCAAGAAATGCTTAATGGCGTTCCCGATATCATTGGATTCCAAAAACCAGATCACAACATTATTAAATACAATGAAGTTGGAATCAATTTATTTAACACTTCACCTGAAGAGATAAAGAACAAAAAATGCTATGAGTTATTAGGTAAGGAAAAAGAATGCGAAAAATGTTCAATTAGAAAAGCAATAGAAGCAAAAGAAGTTAAAACAATAGAGAAGTATCAACCCGAAATAAACAAATATGTCGAATCAACAGCTAACCCTGTTTTGAATGAAAAAGGAAATGTAAAATACGTAATAGAACATATTCACGACATAACTAAAAGAAAAAAAGCCCAAGAAAAAGAACAATTCCTTCATAGTTTATTGAGACATGACGTGCAGAACAAGAATCAAGTAATAGAGGGATATCTAAAATTACTAAAAGATATGGATCTAGATAAGGAAGTTGAAGAAAAAATAGATAAAGCATTGATTGGTGTATTTGAAAGTGAAGAAATTATTGAAAAAGTTAGGGCATTGAGAAAGATAGAAGAAAACAAAGAAGTGGGTGAAATAAAACTTTCTTCATTGATTGATGAAGCAGTTAAAAGTGAAAGATCTGAAGCGAAAAAAAGGAACATAGAGATTGAGACAAATATTCCATCAAATCTTAAAGTAAGAGCAGGGCCTTTGCTAGCTAACTTATACAAAAACCTTTTAGAAAACAGCATAAAGCATTCTGGAGCTGATAAAATAGAGATAAGTGCTAATGAAAAAAATGGAGAAATAATTTGTTCCGTAAAAGATAATGGAAAAGGCATACCTGATGAAGCGAAGAAAAAAATCTTTGAAAAAGGATACAAAAAAGGAAGTTCTGCTGAAACTGGTTTGGGTCTTTACTTGGTTAAAGAGATTGTTGAAAATTATGATGGGAGAATTGAAGTAGAGGACTCAGAACTAGGAGGAGCCAGATTTGACGTATATCTAAAAAAAGCTATACTTGATGATTAGAAATTATTAAAACTCTGATTTTTCATATATTGGTGTTTTTTAGTACTAAAAAGATGATTAACTTACTTTAAGATTGATTTAGGTACAAAAAAAGTGATAAAGAAAAAAATTTTAGTTATTTCCCTGAATGTTTGTTAGAAACATTATATAACCAATAAAACACAAATTTATTTTTGAGAAATAAGGAATGAATAAAGAATTATTAATTTTTTTATTAATTATTTTGATGTTATTTTCTTCAGGTTGTATTGCTAAAAACCAAAAACCAGAGTTTGAGGTTTCTAATATAAAAGTAGAACCAAAGAAGGCACTAAAAAACCAGAACATAACAATAACTGCAAAAATAAAAAACCCGGAAACTACTGAGGAAAAATTTGATGTAAAACTCCATGTAAACGAAGAAATAGTTGACTCTGTTTCTTTGAATTTAGAAAGAAAAGATGAAACTCAGGTAGAATTCAATATAAAAAGAGGATATGGCGAATATTTTGTTCGGATTGGAGATAAATCAACTGAATTCGTTGTGGGAGGAGTAATCATAAAAGATGTTAACTACGATGCAAAAGGACTTGATCAACACAATCTCAATGGAGAATGGGTGGAAATCCAAAACAAATGGAATCACCCCGTTAACCTCAAAGGATGGTATATTTTTGATTATTCCTTGGAAAACGATGTAAAATACTATTTTGGTGATTTTACTTTAGAGCCTGGAAAAAGCGTGAAGATCCATACTGGCACTGGAAACGACACAGAAAAGGATCTGTATTGGAATTGGAATGAACCTATATGGGGTCATATCGCTGATTTGGCTTATTTATATAATGAATCCGGAGAATTAATCGATAGTTATCAATGGGTGACAGATTCTAAAGATATGGATTAAAAATAGCGAGGCCTTAATACTCCTCAAAATAACTCATTAACTAAATAAAAAATTAGTTAGATCTCTATTGAAAACTTAAATAATTAATATTTCCTATGATTAATTTAAGCAATATTCTGTTCTTCAAGAAAGAGGCTCTAAAAAACTTGATTCGAGAGTTGTTCAACTTCATCAAACAAAATCGAAATCATTATTTATAAAAACACTTTATCAAAAACCATAATGAGGAAAGATAACCTCGAAATAGACAAAACGATAATAATCACTATATTTCTCTTAACATTATTGATTTTACTGTTATTTGGGTAATATTAAATTGATTTAACTAACTAAATAAATTTAACGTTATCTTTTTTCCATTTGTTGCTCCACAAAACCCCTAAATTCTTATTACATGAAAAATTAAGGCCTAATAATTTCTTTTCTGTATGTCTAACTAGTTTTTGGATATTTTTTCCTAAAAAATTCCTTTTACCCAATAAACTAGGCTTTATGACCTGATTTAATTAAAAAATCATTTTTTTGTTTCATAAAATATACACGTATGAAGTCCCCTCTCACAGCAAACTGTGGGGATTTCTGTCTAACTCTACTATAAATCCCCTATGAGAAAACCCTCTTGACTTATTAAGCCAAAGGAGAGGATGATAAATAAATAGACGAAAAGAGAAAAAAACATAATTTAATTAATTTTTTTGTCAATTACGAATTTATTTTTGTTTCTTGCTTTGTAGATCTAAATTCTTTATAGGCTCCACAGTCCTGATGATTTACTAAAAATAGTTTATTTATTTTATGAAGATTTATTGAAACATCTATGTCTCTTAACAGCGATTCCTTGAATTCTTCTTTTCTTGGTCTTACTAGGTCTTTAATTCCTCCAGCCCTTGTGATTAAGTCAAAGTCGGATTCTTTTTCAAATAATTCCATGAATATGTTTTTCTTTCCATGTAAGCGAAAATCTATACAAGTTATAATTGCTGCTTCTGGTTTTTTGGTCATATTAATCTAAGAAATAATCTTTTACTACATTATTTTTTTTGAATTATGCATTTTTATTGTAAGTGAAGAGTTTTAAAGGAAGAATATTAATTACTTTGAGGTGTTAATGTTGGGGAAAGATAAATGGAATCAATCTGATTTTGAAGAAAAATTTGATGAAAAGGATCCTTGGAACTTATTTGTTTCAGATTATGAGCAAACTAAATTTAAAAGGCAAATTAATTTTGTTAAGGATAGAGTCAAAGACCCTGACAGGATTTTGGAGATTGGTTGTGCTGAGGGAGCTCATACTCGTTTAATTGCAAATGAATTTAGTGATTCGGAAATAATTGGTATAGATATTTCTGATAAAGCTATTAATAGAGCTAAAGAAAATGTTAATCGAGATAAAGTTATTTTTGTTGTTGAAGATTTAGTTAATTACATTAAAAAGACAAAAAAATGTTTTGATGTTGTTTTTTGGTCTGAATCAATTTATTATGTTGGTGATAAATTAACTCTTACAGAGTTAAGTAAGTTATTTTTTAATTTAAATGATTTACTAAGGGAAGGAGGAGTGCTTTGTTCTGCAAACTTAGTCGATCAAAAAAGAATTGAAGAAAACTCTTTAACGCAGAAAGAAGTTATGCGGTGCTACTTGGAATTATTTAGATCTCATTTTGAATTAGTCAATAAGTCTAAATACGTTGAATACAGAGAGGTGAGTGATGACGTATATGGATATGAAATCTGGTTATTTAAGAAACAAAACCCCTCTTAGACTTAATTGAGTAAAAAGATTTAATGAAATAAGTTGTTTTAAAGATTATGAGCCAAGTTTACCGCCGATAGCTCCTCCTATTAGCCCTAATATTCCTTCATAAAGGCTTAAGCTTATAATTATTATTCCTAAGCTACTGCCTACTAATACCCCAATTATTGGGATGCCACCAAATACACCAGTTAACATACTGACACCACTTATTAAAATCCCTAAAACCACTGAACCAATTATTCCAGCAAGAAACCCAGCTAATGCTCCATTTCCAGCGCTTTCACCTGCTATATACCCAGCTACTAATCCACCGATAAGAGGACCTAATATAGGTAAAAAAGACAAAATAGACATTACCAAAAAACCTACAATAATAGCCAACAACATACAAAATCACCTTAATTAAGTTGATTATCTTGGTTTTAATTTATTTATAATTTTTTTAGAAATTTTATCTCTGTTTTTCAATGTCACTTCTATGATTTTGGGGTTTGAATCAAATTTTTTATGGATTTTAGTTTTTAAATTTTTTCTCACAACTATAATTGCATTTTTAGTTGATTTAAAAGCTTTGATTGCATTATAAAGGCCTTTTTCGTTTAATTCTAAAGGACCTACTTCATCTATTATTAATAAGTCTCCATTTCTTTCAATACTTTTTCTTCCAAATTTTAATGCATTTTTATTAAAAATAAATCTCTTAAAACTCAAAGATTCTTTAAATTCCTCATTTTCATATTTTGTTTTTGTTATTGCGAAAATTTTTTTTTCCTTTGTTTTAATGTCTTTTATGACTCTAAATCCATTTTTATTGTTTTTTCTTTGAATTAATGTCCCAAAACAGGTTATGTTTTTTTCATTACAT
>CAYPLQ010000019.1:5207-15033 GCA_964411605.1 uncultured archaeon
CTTTTAATGATTTTTTTGCAAACAGACGTTTTTCCAATTCCTTTTTTTCCTGTTAATAATACCTTCATATTCTCATATGCCTTATATATTCTAAATTAGGGGGGGTTAAGTAAACTTGTCTAAGGAAAAATAATAAATCCAGTCTTTGTTGTAGATTCGTTATTGAACTTGTTAACTATTATTTTTTTTGTTAGGTAAATTATTTAAGTGTTATGTTATAAACCACATAATGGTTAACATGTCTAATAGTAGATCTAAAATTATCGTTTTTGTAGTAATAGCAATAATCTTGATAGCGGTTCCGCTAGCTTATTTATCTACCAATCAAAGTGACAAAAATGACAACCAAGGTTCTGCCCAAACTTTAATCACTGTAGAAGGAGAGAATTACACCCTTAATGAACTAGAATCAATGGAAACGATTTCTGGTATGGCTAAGTACCAAAATAGGTTTGGTAACTGGAATGAAGAGGCAGAATACGTAGGAGTTTCACTTAGTGAATTAATTAGTGATATGGAAAGAAATGACGTAGTAGAAGTAACTGCAAGCGATGGTTACACCCAAAATTTCTCTTATGAACAAATTTTTCCAAATGATACCAGAGAAGAGCTTCAGGGAGAAATTATTTTAGCTTACCAAAAAGATGATTCTAAAGTACCTGATTGGGAAGCAGGTCCTAGGATAGCTGTTTTACCAGAAGATAAGGAATTCAGCAACCAAGATCTTCAATTAACAAAGTCATTAGGGAAAACATTTGAGACCCAGACCTCTGCCGGTTCATTATGGGCTAAGAACGTGGAAAACATTGAGTTAAAGGAGGATGTCTTTTCAGAGTCTTCAAAAACTGTAACCCTAAATGGAACTACAAAACATGAATACACAATGTCCCAAATAAAGGATTTTGAAACAACTACAGGAGAAGGAGGTTATTTAACTTCAACAGGAGAAGTTAGAGGACCCTATGAATACAAAGGAGTTAAACTCACTAAGTTGATTTCAAATGTCCATAGTGAAGGTAATTATTCAATTGAAGTAGTTGCTACAGATGGATACACAATGACTTATTCCGAAGAACAAACCCAGGGAACCTTAAAAGTATATGATCAAGAGGGTAATTTAGTAAACGAAGAAGGAAATTTAACGCTTCTATTGGCTTATGAGATAGTTGGAGATACGGAACTTCAGGATGGACCAAGAATAGTTGCTGTTGGAGAAGAACCCAAGATAACTGATAGTGGTATTTGGGCCAAATTAGTTGAAAAAATTAACATAAAACCACCACAAAAAACTGAAGAAGCTCTAGTTACAGTTCAAGGAGAAGACTATACATTAGAGGATCTAGAATCAATGACAACAACTACTGGACAGGCCAAATACCAGAACAGATTTAGTAATTGGAACCAAAAATCAACTTACACGGGTGTACCACTAAATAAACTAATAGAAAACATGGATCAAAACGATGTTGTTAAGATAACCGCAAGTGATGGGTATTCCCAGAAATTCTCTTATGACCAGGTTTTTCCAAGTGGAGTTAAAGAACAGCTTCAAGGACAAATTATTTTAGCTTACCAAAAAGGTGATTCTAAAGTACCTGATTGGGAAGCAGGTCCTAGGATAGCTGTTTTACCAGAAGATAAGGAATTCAGCAACCAAGATCTTCAATTAACAAAGTCATTAGGGAAAACATTTGAGACCCAGACCTCTGCCGGTTCATTATGGGCTAAGAACGTGGAAAACATTGAGTTAAAGGAGGATGTCTTTTCAGAGTCTTCAAAAACTGTAACCCTAAATGGAACTACAAAACATGAATACACAATGTCCCAAATAAAGGATTTTGAAACAACTACAGGAGAAGGAGGTTATTTAACTTCAACAGGAGAAGTTAGAGGACCCTATGAATACAAAGGAGTTAAACTCACTAAGTTGATTTCAAATGTCCATAGTGAAGGTAATTATTCAATTGAAGTAGTTGCTACAGATGGATACACAATGACTTATTCCGAAGAACAAACCCAGGGAACCTTAAAAGTATATGATCAAGAGGGTAATTTAGTAAACGAAGAAGGAAATTTAACGCTTCTATTGGCTTATGAGATAGTTGGAGATACGGAACTTCAGGATGGACCAAGAATAGTTGCTGTTGGAGAAGAACCCAAGATAACTGATAGTGGTATTTGGGCCAAATTAGTTGAAAAAATTAACATAAAACCACCACAAAAAACTGAAGAAGCTCTAGTTACAGTTCAAGGAGAAGACTATACATTAGAGGATCTAGAATCAATGACAACAACTACTGGACAGGCCAAATACCAGAACAGATTTAGTAATTGGAACCAAAAATCAACTTACACGGGTGTACCACTAAATAAACTAATAGAAAACATGGATCAAAACGATGTTGTTAAGATAACCGCAAGTGATGGGTATTCCCAGAAATTCTCTTATGACCAGGTTTTTCCAAGTGGAGTTAAAGAACAGCTTCAAGGACAAATTATTTTAGCTTACCAAAAAAATGACATAAAAGCCCCAGAATGGGGAGATGGACCTAGGATAGCTGTTTTACCAGAAGACGAAGAATTCAGTAACCAAGATCACAAATTAACAAAATCACTTGTATCAGATTTTGATTCACAAACATCTGCAAGTTCTCTATGGGTAAAAAAAGTAGAAAACATAGAATTAAACAAAAAACCAAATAAAGAAGACCCAATCACAATAACACTAAATGGAACAACAACTCACAAATATACTCTGTCACAAATTAAAAACATATCATCAACAACTGGAAAAGGAGGCTTCTTAACTTCAACTGAACAAGTAGTAGGTCCCTACGAATATGAAGGAGTTAAATTAACAAAACTGATTTCAAACGCTTATTTAGGCGGAAACTATACACTAGAAGTAACAGCAGCTGATGGATACACAATGACTTACACCAAACAGCAAGTAGAAGGCAAATTCAAAATATATAACCAAACCGGGTCCCTAGTAGAAGAACAAGGAAACGTAACACTTCTTTTAGCATACGACATAGTTGGAGATACAGAACTCAAAGAAGGACCAAGAATAGTGATGGTTGATGAAGAACCCAAGATAACGCTAAGCCATTTCTGGGCAAAACTAGTTAGAGACATAAACATAAAACCAACTCAAAAAAGCTGGACCTTAGATATGTCCGGTATAAGTAACATGACAGTAGATGACCAATATTTCTTACATGCAGCTACTTGTGAACAACATAGAACAACAATAACTGATGGAGAAGACGAATACAGTGGAATGCCATTATGGATATTGGTTTCCGCTATAGATGGAGCAGATCCAAAAAAAGGACATTATATGTTTAACTCTGACCTAGCTAATAAGGGCTATAATGTAACAATAACAGCAACAGATGGCTATTCAATAAAATTATCTTCAAAAACAATAGCAAGAAATAACTCAATAATTGTCGCTAATCAGTTGAATGGAGAAACATTACCAGAGGAGGATTTTCCACTAAGATTAATTGGTAAAGGATTGCCTGGAAGTAAACAAATTAGTAAAATTGCAAGCATCAAATTAACTGATGTACCAGATATACCAAAATGGAATATAACACTAAACGGAACAGTTAGCTGGGACATGAAAGGCAGTGTCTTTAACTCAATGATAGAATGTAGAGCACATACAGCTTATTATAATTATACAGAAGATGGAACAACCTACAGTTACAAAGGAACACCATTATATAACCTAGTTGGCGCAGTAGACGATATGGAACAAGGAGATCATTGGACCTTTAATGACACATTAGCACAAAGAAACTACAATGTAACAGTTATAGCAAAAGATGGATATAGCTATACATTTAGTTCAAAACAGATAGCTAGAAATGATTCAATAATTATTGCTAGCCAACTTAATGGAGAACCATTACCAGAGGATAGTGCACCATTGAGAATTGTTGGTGAAGGACTAAGTGGGTTCATGGAAGTAGGAAGAATCGCAGAAATCAGATTAACTGGACTAGAAAAAGAACCAAAGGAAACATGGGAAGTAACTCTAAACGGTTCAGTAAAAACCGAAATCGAAGCAGAAGAATTCAGTTCATTATTTAGTCAATATTCTGAATACCATAATTATACAGAAGAAGGAACTAGCTATAGTTACAGAGGAATAACACTATCTCACTTAGTTGGCGCAGTTGACGACGAAAAAAAAGAACTTGACTACAGCCTAAACGAAACCCTAGCCTCAAAAGGATACAATGTTTCAGTTATAGCAGAAGATGGATATAGCTATACATTTGATATTCAAAAAATAGCTAATGATGACTCAATAATCGTTGCATCTGAACTCAATGGAGAACCATTACCAGAAGAAGATGCACCACTAAAACTTGTAGGAGAAGATCTAAGTGGTTTCCAACAAGTCACTAGAATCGCAGAAATCAGATTAACTGACTTGCCACAGGAAAAAGAAAAGCAAACTACATGGAATGTAACTCTAGATGGATTACGAAAAACAGAAATCACTAATCTAGAATTCGAATCACGAGTAAATGAAAACCCCGCTTATCATAATTATACAGAAGATGGAACAACCTACAGTTACAGAGGAACACCACTCTACAGTATTGTTGCAGCAGTAGATGACCAAGAACAAAATTGGGTATTTAATGAAACATTAGCAGAAAAAGGCTATGAAGTATCAATAACTGCTACAGATGGTTACACAATAAGTTTTTCATCAGAAAGAATATCTAATAACGATTCAATAATTCTTGCAAACCAACTAAACGGAGAACCATTACCAGAAGAAGATAAGCCGCTTAGAGTAATGGGAGAAGGACTTGAAAGCTCGATGACTATTAGCAAGATAGCTAAAATACAATTAACTAACATAGAGCAATGAGAAAAAGAAATTCCGCTATACTAGTAATTTCCCTTTTTCTTATTTTTTCTATTTTTTTATTTGGATACTTAGGACCTAATGAGGTTGATGACAATTCCTTAAAAGTAGAGGGAGCTGTCGTAATTAATGAGTCTAAATCTAAGATTACATTACGTTCATTTTCGCCTGGAACAGAAATAGAAGTAAAAGGATTTAAAGGAGATATAAAGATAAAAAATTGCCTTAAAACCTCAAAAATAAACGGAATAGCTAATTATGAAAGAAAAAACTATACAACTATCCTATTAGATATAGATTCAAAACAAAAAAAGAATATAGAAATCACAGTTGATGAAAAAACTGAATTCAAATTTGGTATAATTGGAGATACTCAAGGATTGAACGATGTTTTTGAAGAAGCGACCAAAAAAATGGATAATTTAACTTTCTTAATTCATTGTGGCGACTTAACTCCCGCTGGAGAAGAAAACCAATTTAGAAAAGCTTTAAAAATAATGGAAGCCCTTCATTGCCCAGTTTACACTACTATGGGAAACCATGACATAAAATCTAATGGAAGAGAATTCTACAAAAAAAACATTGCACCAAATCAATATTCATTTAATTACTCAAA
This sequence comes from uncultured archaeon, assembly GCA_964411605.1. GTDB lineage: Archaea > Halobacteriota > Methanonatronarchaeia > Methanonatronarchaeales > Methanonatronarchaeaceae > PZKD01. Next base: position 10,721 of record CAYPLQ010000019.1, read on the forward strand.
TCATAACTTTGTTTTTTTGGATTCTTCAAAACTATCTATTACTCAAGAACAAATTGATTGGGCAGAATCTCAATTGTCTAGTGAAAAAAAGGATGTATTAATAACTCATGCCCCGTATTTTGATCCATTTAATGATTCACATACGGTCTTAGGCAATTCTTCAGAAATGGTTTCAGAATTAGTTCAAAAAAACGACATAGACATAACTATCTCTGGACATATCCATGCATTCTATCAAGACACTGTTACGAACACAAAAAGATTGATAACAGGTGGCGGCGGCGCCTCTTTAGTAAAAGGTAACCACCATTTTGTTATAGCAGAATTAGACCAAGGAGAAATTGAATTCAAAAAAACCCTAATCAATTCATTAAATAAATCTAAATACGTTATAACTGTTAAAAACGGAGAAAAAGTACAAAAATATAGCTATAATAGCCTTTTAGGTAAAATAAACGAGAGAGCAATCTCTTCATTTCAGAATCAATTTGGAAATAAAAGAGGAACTGGTTATTATGAAGGAATAAGAATCAGCAAACTCCTAGAAAAAGTAGGAGGAATGTCCAAAAATGAAACTCTGATCGTAAAATCAAAAGATGGTTATAGACAAAGATTTGGTTATCTAAACGTGTATCCAAACGAAAAATATCTTAAAAATCAAGGAAAAATGGTTTTATCACTAAAATACAATAATGAAACCATTGAAACATGGGAAGAAGGACCTAGATTAGTTATGTTACCAAAAGATGGATATTATACTAATAAAGATTGTGCGAACACTTCTTACGAGGGTCAAGGATGGAATATCTATGAATCAGCAGGAGCTAGATGGGCAAAATATGTTAAAAAAATAATGGTGGTGAATAATGAGGGATAAATATTTTTTATCAACTAAAGACTTGGTGACAATAGCGATATTATCTGCGTTAGGTGGAGCATTATCAACATATATTGGTTATCTAGGTAATCTAATAAATAGAATAATTGGTGTACCATTTGGAGCCGGGCAATTTATGGCTGGTCTCCATGTTATTTGGATAGTTTTAGCAGTAGCAATTACAAGGAAAAAAGGTGTAGGAACAGCTACAGGGTTATTAAAAGGAGCAGTCGAATCACTAATGGTATCCACCCTAGGAATATCCATACTTTTAGTTCCCTTAGTACAACGATTGGTATTTCACCCAGTTCTATTCATCGTTAAGACAACAAAAAACCGAAACCTCATATCTTATTCAATAGCAGCTGGTTTATCTGCTGCCACCAATGTATTTGTTTTTCAAGTACTCTTCTTCTCAGGAGTACCAATAATATTGATAGTTTTCTTAGGAATGCTCGCATTCGGGTCAGGAATGATATTTGGAGGCTATGTTTCACTACAGATACTTAATTCACTAGAACAAGGAGGTTTAGTCTATGGATCAAAGAAAAAAGAAAAAGAAAGATCAAAATACATTAAATATGGTAGCATAATTATAACCATCGTCTTTTTAATTGCCTTCTCAGTTGGAGGTGTCTATTATTTCACCAATGTCTATCAAATAGGTAATTATGCAGAAATAAAGGTTCAAGGAAATGTAAATAATGAATACGATTTTATTTATAAAGATTTTAAAGAAAACGAAGAATTAGTTAGAGCTGAATTGGTTGGTTCAGTTACACATATTCCTGAAAAAAATTACACTGGAATACCACTAAAAACAATAATAAAAGAATCGAAACCTAAAGAGGAAGCTGATACAATAAGAGTTATTGGAAAAGATGGATATAGTGTTCCTTTCAATCTAACGAAAATAATGGACAAAGAAGACGTAATAATGACATATAACAGTAGTGAAAAAAATTTTAGATTAGTAGCAACTGGATATGATGGCTCTTATTGGGTAAATAAGGTTTACAAAATACAGATAGAATAATAGAAATCAATGAACTCATTTACAAATAAAAAAGCCCTAGAAGTAAATAATTTATCAATAAAATATCCTAGTAGAGAAAACTATTCAATAAAAGACGTTTCATTTAAGATAAATGCAGGAGACTTTGTATGGATATCAGGAAATAGTGCTGCAGGAAAGTCAACTCTTCTTAAGTCAATTAGTGGATTTATCCCAAGAATCATTCCTGCCGAACTAAATGGATCAATTTTATTCAAAGAACAAGATGTTTTAGAAAAAAATGAACCAATAAGAGAGATTTGCATGGTTCATCAGGATCCAGAGTCTCAATTTTGTACAGAAAATGTTGAAGATGAAATCGCATTTGGTCTAGAAAACTTCAAGATACCTAAAGAAGAGATTGAGAAAAGAATAGAAAACACTTTAAAAAAACTTAATTGTAAAAACTTAAAACATAGAAAACTCAGAACCCTATCGGGTGGAGAGAAACAAAAAGTTGCCATAGCTTCAATGTTGGTTCTTAATCCCGATTTATTGATACTGGATGAACCAACAGCAAACTTAGACCCAGTCTCTATGAAAGAAGTATTAGAAACTATCAAAAAGATAAAAGAAACAAATAAAGACCTAATAATCTTAATTGCTGAACATCGAATAAAAAGATTAAAAGATGAAATAGATGCAGTAATTAAATTTAAGAAAGGAAAAATTTCTAAAAAAATCAATAACTTCCAAGAAATGAGAGAGGAACTAAAAGAGAAATTAATTAATTATCCTTATCCATCCTTTGAAAGAAGTAATTGCCAGCAAAACCAAGTCATCCTAGATATAGATGGTCTAGAATATGAAGTTGAAGGAAAAAAGATTCTAAAAAACATTAATTTACAGATAAAAGAAGGAGAAATAATTGCTTTAGATAACAAAAACACCATAAAAAATAGATCGCTGCCATGGGAGATAGGGAAAAAAACAGGATTTGTTTTCCAAAACCCCAATCACCAGATATTTGAAAATTCCATAGAGTCAGAGATGTTTTTTGCTCCAAAAAACTATGAGAAGGGAAAAGAAAACGCCAAAAATAATTTAAAGAGAATAATAAAAGAAGAAAATATCGAAGAATCGACTCATCCCTTTACTTTAAGCTTTGGCCAAAAAAGAAGATTAAATATATATTCTTCTTCGAGCCATAAACCAGATCTATTCATAATAGATGAACCTTTTTCAGGACAAGACCATAAAAACGTGATAAAGATAACCAAACTCTTGAATGATTTATGGAAAAAAGGAAAAACACTAATTTTAGTTATACATAACCTTGAATTCGCAAAAAAATTTTGTACACGAGCAATAGTGTTAAAAAACGGAAAGGTACAATTTAACGGCGAACCTAATAAATTAAAAAATATAGAAGGAAAAACAGAAAATGAAAAATAAAATTAATCCCGTAAACAAGTTAATAGCCCTAATAATTGGTGCAATATTAGTATTCTTAATCGATTCACTCGTAATACTGTTACCATATATTTTGGTTTTAATTTTTCTAAAACAAAGATATGAAGTTAAAGGACGATTTGGAAAAACAATAATTTTTTTAGTTATAACTATTTTAGTAGCACAAATAGTGTTTGTTCCTAGAGGAAACACAATATTTAAGCTATATTTCATTGAAATTACATTAGGCAGTTTAAAAACGGGTTTATTGATTTCGGGTAGGTTTTTTTCATTAATTACTATGTCATGGATATTTGTTGGAACAACAGAACCAAAGAATTTAGCTTCTGGATTAGCAAATATTGGTGTGCCATATCGTTACAGTTTTTTACTTATTCTAGCAATGAAATTTGCACCAGTTTTCCAACAAGAACTATCAACAGTTCAACAAGCTCAGAAGATAAGAGGATTAAGAATAGATAAAAGCTTAAATGGCTTAATAAGATCTGTAAAATACACAACTATGCCTTTGCTTTTCTCTTCTCTATCAAAAGTAAATACCTTAGCTTCATCAATGGAAGGAAGAGGTTTTGGGCATTTTAGAAAAAAGACCTTTTTACATCCTATTAAATACACAAAAAGAGATTACTTTTATTTAATCTTGATATTAGTATCCAGCGTATTTATTTTATATATAAATAATTTCATTTTATAGCCAAAAAAATAAAGTTTGAATATATTTGTTACACAATAAGCTGATTAAATAATAAAAGAAATTTAAGAACATAAAAACCAGAAACCAAAAATAGAATTGAAATTACATTGGAATTACGAATATTTTCTCCAGAAAACCCATGTGCTTTAGCAATGGGAGAAATCAGCTTAACATTCCAGAAAGAAATACTGAGACTATGGTATTATGAAGAAATTAGATGAATTAACTCTTTACCCAAGAAGTCTCCTTCCTAAATCCTGGATTTAGGTAGGGTG
>CAYPLQ010000020.1:0-2853 GCA_964411605.1 uncultured archaeon
TATTTTCAGGGCGTTTTTGGGTTTTTTTTGGTTTTTTTGGCCTAAGAAATAAGAGATATATGCAGGTAATAATGCAAATGCACAGGGACTGAAGAATGTTTGTATTCCTGCTGCAAATGCTATAGATATCTGTGCTAAATCCATTATTTTTATTTAGTCTTTTTTATTTATGAAATTGATGTATTGTTTTTATTGATTTATGAGTTGAGAAATTTTGTCACTTGATATTATGCCTAATAATTTATGGTCTTGGTTAACTACTGGGAGGGCTGAGATATTTTTTTGTTTTAGTTTTTCGGTGACCTCCATTATTGATTCGTTTTTTGAGGCCGTTATTACGTTTTTCGTCATTATTTCTTTTAAATTATTTATATCTTCTGCAACTGCTTTTGATATATCCCATGCTGTAATTATTCCTTTTAATTTATTTTTTTCTGAAACCACTGGTAAATGAGTTTGTTCGGTCTCTATCATTTTTTTGGATGCTTCTTTGATTGAAGAATCTTTTCTTATTACAGGTACTTCTGTTTCTATTATGTCTGAAACAGTTATTTTTGATAAGAAATTATGTATTATGTGTTTTAGTTGTCCTTTTTCTAATAAAAAGGCGTCATGTCCGTAGGTGCTTCTTATTTCGGAGTAACTTACTTCTATGTCGTTTACTTCTAGTGCTCTCACTATTTCCTTAGATTGGTAGGGTGGGTAAAGCCAATCTGAAGAGACTGCGATAACTAAGAATTTAACGTTTATTTCGTTGAAAACTTCTTTTAGATTCTTTTTTCCTCCATTTGTTAAGTCGAAGTAATCTATTGCTTTTGTTAAGTAGAGATATGTGTTTGGGTCGAAGTCTTCTACGAATGAGTTTCCTTTGTATTTGAGATAGCTTTCTACCTCGAAATCTGTTTTAAGTTCGAATGAGGGTTTTTGTTTGTTTTGTAGGTTTCTTCCAAATTTTTCTCTCATGGATTCATCGCTTAGGTAGGTTATGTGGCCAATCATTCTGGCTAATGCTAATCCGTTGCTGGGTTTTTTTTGTTGGTTGTAGTATCTTCCTTTGTTCCAGTTGGGATCTGACATTATTGCTCTTCTCCCTACTTCGTTGAAAGCTATTTGTTGTGGACTGGATTTTGATGTTGTTGCTATTGGTATGCAGAATCTGGTGTGTTTTGGGTATTTTGTTGCCCATTTTAGGGCCTGCATACCTCCCATTGATCCTCCAATAACTGCGAATAATTTATTTATACCAAATTTTTGTTTTATTAATTTTTTTTGTACTTTAACCATGTCTTCAATTGTTATTACTGGGAAATCAAGTCCATATCTCTTATTTGTTTCTGGATTAATTGATTTTGGGCCTGTTGTGCCTTTACAGCCTCCTAAGACGTTGCTGCATATAACGAAGTATTTTTCTGTGTCTATTGCTTTGCCTGGTCCTATCATTTTGTCCCACCATCCTCTTTTTCCAGTTTTTTTGTTTTCACCAGCTGCGTGAGCGTCTCCGCTTAATGCATGGCATACATTTATTGCGTTGTTTTTTTCTTCGTTTAGTTTTCCATAGGTTTCATAGGCTACTTCTATGGGTCCGATTGTTTCACCGCTTTCTAGTTCTATTTTTTGGTTTATTTTGTGTTTTTTTGTTTCTACTTTGCCGATGGAGGTTTCGTGCATTAATCAGACCTCTTTTAGGCTTTGCTCTATATCTTTTATTATGTCATCTTTATCTTCTATTCCTATTGATAATCTTACGAAGTCCTCGGTAACTCCTCCAGCTCTTTTTTGTTCTGGTGTTAGTTGTCTGTGGGTGGTGGACCATGGGTGTATTGCTAGTGATTTGGCATCTCCTACATTTGCTAGGTGCTTGAAGAGGTCTAGGTTTTCTACGAATTTCTTTCCTGCTTTTTCTCCTCCTTTTACTCCAAAACCTATTACTCCACCGTATCCGTTTTTTAGGTATTTTTTAGCCAAGTCATGTGTTTTATGGTTTTTTAATCCTGGGTAATTTACCCAATTGGTTTTTTGGTGATCTTTTAGGTATTTTGCTACTGCTAATGCGTTTTTGGAGTGTTTTTTCATTCTAGGTGGAAGTGTTTGTAGGCTCTGTATTAGTTCATAGGCGTTATGTGGACTTATTGTTGCTCCGATATCTCTCATTGATCTTGTTTTTAGTTTCATGATGTATGCGAGTTCTTGGAATTCTTTGTAGTAATTTAGGCCTCCTCTGTAGCTTGGATCTTCTTCTGTGAGTTCGGGGTATTTTCCTTTGTTCCAGTCGAAGTTCCCTGAGTCTATTACCGCTCCTCCCATGACGGTTCCGTGGCCGCTGATCCATTTTGTTGTGGAATGAGTTACTATGTCGGCTCCATGGTTGATTGGGTTGCAGTGGTATGGGGTGGCGAAGGTGTTGTCTACGAAGAGGGGTGTGTTTTTTTCGTGACAGGTTTCTGCGACTTTTTCTATGTCAAGGATGTCTAGTTTGGGGTTTCCGATTGTTTCTGTGAAAACTGCTTTTGTGTCTTCGTCTATGTGGTTTGCTATTTTCTGTGGTTGGGGTTCGGTGAATTTTACATTTATTCCGAATTTGTTGGGGAATGTTTGGTCTAGTAGTGTTATTGTTCCTCCGTATAGTTCTGTTGAGGCTACGATGTTGTCTCCGTTTCCTGTTATTGTTAATAAGGATAAGGTGGTTGCTGCTTGTCCTGAGGCTGTTGCTGCTGCGGCTTCGCCGTTTTCTAGGTCAGTTATTTTTTGTTCGAATGCTTCGTAAGTTGGGTTTGTTAGTCTTGTGTATATCTGTCCGGGGAATTCTTGTTGGTCGAGTGAGAATCTCTTTGCTGCTTGTTCTGTGTTTTTGAA
>CAYPLQ010000020.1:2863-5855 GCA_964411605.1 uncultured archaeon
AGTATATGGGGACGGCGGTTGCGCCGGTAGTTGGGTCAGATTTTTCTCCTGAGTGAACTGCTTCAGTATCAAATTTTTTTTCTTTTTTCATCTCTCTTCAAAAATAAAAAACAATCACTATCACTTATATTTTTTGTCTTAAAATATTACTACTAGAAATAATTTCTTGTTGGTTATCATGGAAAAAGCTAAAGAAAAAGTGCACTAAAAACATATATGTTTGTTTAACTAATCGTCAAACAATGTTGTTCAAATTAATCATTTTATTTATAACTCTACCTCTTTTGGATCTCATATTATTACTACAGATAGCGGAATTAATAGGTGTCTTAGAAACAATCGCATTAATTATTCTAACAGGACTGGTTGGTGCTGGCTTAGCTAAAAAAGAAGGAATAGCCACATGGAGAAGACTTAAATACAAAATAAGGAACAATGAATCACCCTCTAGTGAACTATTAAACGGTGCATTAGTTTTAGCAGGAAGTGTTTTCTTACTTACACCTGGCTTAATAACTGATTTAATTGGTTTTACATTCCTTTTCCCATTCTCCAGAAAATTTGTAAAAAAATGGGTCACTAATTATTTGATAGATAAATTAAATACAAGAGTAGTTGTTATGAACTAAAAATACTTAATTAACTAATAGAGCTCCAATCACTGTATTCTTCACCTCTCAGATCCCCAATTAAGTTCAGAGCAGCTTCTGCACCTTCTCCAACAGCAATAGATATCTGTCTTTCACCACCAGTACAATCACCGGCTGCATATATATTAGACATACCTGTAAACCTGTCTTCATCTACTTCTATGAAGCCTTCTTTTATTTCTAAGCCCAATGACCTAGCAAAATCCAAGGTCCCACTTGTTCCAATGGCAACAAATAAACCATCGAGTTCTTCTTTTCCTTCCTCTAGTTTTATTCCTTCTAGTTCTTCATCCCCTAAAACCTTTTTTATTTCCTGATTCTGCACTGAAATATCTTTTTGATCTAATTTTTTTCTCAATGATTCTCTTATATCTGTTTCTTTGTTATTAGTATGTATTGAAACGTCTTCAGCGAATTCATTTAGTTTTATTGCTTCTTTAGCTGCGTAATCCTTTGATCCGAGGACTGCGGTTTTTTTGTTTCTATAAAGAGGTGCGTCACATACTACGCAGTAACTAACTCCTAGACCCTCTAATTCTTTTAGGCCATCAACTGAGGGCTTTTTTTGTTGAACACCTGTAGCTAAGATCAAGCCCCTGGTTAGGTATTCTTGTTCAGCTGTCTCCACTTTGTATTTTTCTTCGGCTATTTCAATGGATAATGCTTCTTTTTCTTCTATAGTTGTTCCAAATTTCTTTGATTGTTCCTTGCCTCTTTTCAATAATTCTTCACCGGAGATGGGTTCTGGGAAACCATAGTAATTTTCTAATTCATTTGCCTTTTTTAATATGTTATCTCCTTTATCGATAATGAGTGTATTTAAATCTGCTCGACTTGTATATATCGAAGCTGATGTCCCAGCTGGACCAGCTCCAATAATAATAACATCAAATTCTTTCATCTTTTATTATTTGTTTTCTTTAATAGAAATAATTTAGCAAGAACAAATCGGTTCGTACTTGCATTCACTGCATTCTCTTTCTTCGTATTTTTCTAGGAGTTCACAAAAAACATCGGTTGTTTTTATTTCATCGCATACCTTACATATTATGTCAAATGGATTGTTTTCTTTATTATTCTTTATTTTTTTAGCTTTTTGATGTATCTTTTGTTTTACTTCAGAATTGAATTCTACCTTTTGTCCTCTTTTCCCACTCACATATTGTGAAACAGCGGCTGGGGTTAATTCAAGTGTTTCTGAAATCTCTTGTTGAGTTAAACCTAACTTAACTAATTCTCTAGCTAATTGAGCTCTAAGAGAAGGTAATATATTTAAAACAATAACTTCACAGGGTTGCATTCATTATATCCTCCTGTTATATTGGGACCGATTAATTTTAGTATTCATTAAATTAACATATTGTTAATTAATTATAAAAAACATTTTATCTACAATGATGAAAAACAACTGGGACATCGTTATCGTTAGATATGGGGAAATTGGATTAAAGAGTCAACCGGTGAGATCTAAATTCATTAAAAGACTTATGGAAAATATTCGTTATTCATTGAAGAAACAAGAAATAAATACTTATGAAGTAACTAAATCACCTGGAAGAGTCTATGTAGAAGTAGATGAAACAAAAAAAGCTATTAAAGCACTTCAGTATGTCTATGGTGTTGTGTCATTTAGTCCAGCCATTATAGCTTCATCAAATAAAGAAGAAATAATAAAAAAAGCCAATAAATTGGCAAGTGACTACATACAAAAAAATGATTCTTTTGCTGTTGAAACAAATAGAGTAGGTGACCATGAATACAGTAGCTTAGAAATCAATGATGTCCTAGGTCAAAGAATAGTTGATGAAACTGGAGCCGATGTTGACTTAGATAATCCTGACAAAAAAATTTATTTGGATATAAGGGGTGAGAAGGCCTATATTTTCAGTGAAAAAATTGATGGACTGAGAGGTCTTCCAGTTGGAGTGCAGGGAAAAGCTGTGTCTTTGTTTTCAGGAGGAATTGATAGTCCAGTTGCTTCTTCTCTCTTAATGAAAAGAGGTTGCTTTATTTATCCAATATACATAAAAAAAGGGAGTTACTCAATAAAAGGTGGCTTTGAGAGAACTAAAAAAGTTGCAGAGAAATTTTCACGTTACTTACCCAATGACTTAGTTCTCCATGTGGTTGATTTAGAACCTGTTTTTAATGAAATCGATGAACATGGGGGGAGATTGAGTTGTATATTATGTAAAAGAGCGATGTATAGAGTTGCAGAAGAAATTGCAGAGGAAAGAAACTGTAAGGGAATGGTTACTGGAGAAAACCTAGGTCAAGTAGCTAGTCAGACTTTGGATAACTTATTTGTGATTGATGAAGCCACTGATGTACCGGTTTATAGG
>CAYPLQ010000020.1:5865-14982 GCA_964411605.1 uncultured archaeon
CGATAAAGTTGAAACAGTAGAGATAAGTAAGGAACTTGGTTTTTATGGAGTTTCAACTAAAAAAACAGGTGAGTGCCCAATTTTACCAAACAAAGTCAAAACTAAAACTTATTTAGATAAAATAAAGGCTATTGAGAAAAGACATAACTTAATTGAGAAAACTAAACAATGTGTTAAAGATAAAGAAAAAATTTATTTTTAGTTTCCTTTTATTTCTCTTTCTAATTCATTTAATCTATTATGTATCTCTTTCAAATCCCTTGTCACTGGATCAGGTAACTCAGCATGTTCTAATTCACTTGTCTTCTTTTTAACTTCTTCAACGGGTTTAGCAGGTATACCTACAACAGTTGTGTTTGGTTCGACATCATCTAAGACAACTGACCCTGCCCCTACCCTCGATTTTTCACCTACTTCAATAGGGCCTAAAAGAACAGCATCTGCTCCAATAACTACTTCATCACCTATTGCTGGATGTCTTTTCCCTTGTTCTCTACTTGTTCCTCCAAGAGAAGTTCCCTGATACATCAACACATCGTCCCCTATCTCAGCTGTTTCACCAATAACAACACCCGAACCATGGTCAATGAAGAATCTTTCTCCAATCTCGGCTCCTGGATGAATCTCAATGTTCGTCAAAAAGCGACTAATGTGACTTAAGAACCTAGCCAACCACTTCAACCCATGATTCCAAAACCAATGACTAATCCTATACAACCAAATTGCATGTAAACCAGGATAACAAGTTAAAACCTCTAATACGTTCCTAGCTGCTGGATCCTTTTCAAATACAACATCTATGTCTTCTTTTATTCTTTTAAACATAATTATATTGATAATTCATTAGTTTTTATTCTATAATTCACTTCAAATCCGAATATTTTTTTTCTTCAAAAACTAGTCCTCCACTTCTTCACGCATTTCCTCAGTTTTCTCTAAAGCCTCTTCACTAGTCTTATACTTCTTCTCCAAATCATCACTAATATCCATTCCTTGTTCTTTCCTGTACTCATATAAGGCCTTGTGAAGACCATTTGCAGCTAAATTACTACAATGCATCTTTATTTTAGGTAAACCACCAAGTTCATCCGCAACATCTTGATTATCAATTTTCTCGGCCTCATCAAGCGTCATTCCCTTAACCATTTCAGTAGTGACAGAGCTAGTGGCAATAGCTGCAGCACAGCCAAATGTCTGGAATTTAATATCCTCAATAACCTTATCTCCATCTTTACTCTCCTTTACTTTCAAATAAATCTCCATTACGTCGCCACAGTTATGTAATGGAAAAGCCTGGGTCAAAAAGGATTTTGTTTGTGCTACTTCTAAGTTCTTGACTTTTCCGTCGTAGCTATTTTTTTCGATTTTGTCTATTGAGGTGTATAAGATGTGGTTTTCTATCCAGGCATTTTTGATTGCTTTTTTGTCTGTTTGAAAGTCTATATCGAGTATTTCTGCAATTTTTCTTAATGATTCCACGCTACCTATGTTGATTCTATAAACTTCTTTGTGATGTACATCATCTTTTTGTCTGGTTTCTTCTCTGTATATGGATGGAATTATTTCTTGTCTGAGTAATAATATCTTTAAATCATTAACTAATTGTTCAGAAATCGTAGCGTAACCTGATCTTGGCTTTCCGTGATTAAAATAGCCATCACTTTTCCACATTCCTTTTATTAGTGCTTTTTGTTTTTCTTTCGGTAGATAAAGAAATTCTTTAGGAATAGATTTATTGGAGTTTCCTGAGCCGAATAGTTTCTTGAATAAATCCAATAGCTTTGAAGAATAAACAATAACTTCTTTCACGTTCTTGTATTCTTTATTTTTTATCTTAGGTTCTAATCCAAATTTTTGTTTTATTATTTCAAAAGAATCTTCGATTAACTCTTTTTCCTCGTAATTAAATGTTAGTCTAAACGTTTCCTTAGTGACGTCTTCTCTTAATGAGTCTTCTGCCAAGTAATATCCACATAATCTTAAAAAGTCACGATCAACTTCGATTTGATCCGGGAGAGGTCTAGAACGATGATCTAGGTCTCTATCAGGTAAATCAGGTTTTGTTCTTTTTATGTCTTTTTCTTCACTTGGAATTGGATAAGGAATTATGTCTCCTTTATTTAATTCCAGTGCGTGGTACCAAGCTACTTGATCGATTAATTTTTTCTTGTTTCTTGTATAAGCATAATAATGCGTATCTGGTATCTTAATTGCTCTAACTAAGTGATCTGGTGTTAGATAAACCTCTCCTAATCTATTCTTTAATCTAAATAGTTCTCCATTGTATTGATTTTCTACTGTTTTCTTAACCTCACCCATCTCTAAATTATGGCCAACTACTTCATCATCAACATCTACTTTTGATATCTTATTAAGTGAGTTATTTTTATGTATTTTTGTTTTTGGTAACACACATGCTGGGTTTCCAATTTTTGCGGTTACATCTGGGTTCTTCATTTCTCCCATGTTCCTTGGGTTCTGGAAATGTTCCATTACTTTTTCAGAATACATTTTTTCTGACATCTTAAACATCCATTTTTTATAAATATGAGGTCTTCGTTTCTTTATTCTATAGTTAGTTTTTTTCTGTAAAATTCTTTCTGTGGAATTTTTTGGGTTTTTTGAAGATCTATGGGGAGTTGTCTTTATGTTTGAAGAAAAAATAAATTAGTTAAGGTTTTGGAGGAAATAATCTATATGTCTATTTTGGAGATAAAAGATTTGGATATGTTCGTTGAGGGTGAGCAGATTCTGGATGATGTGAATATTAAATTTGATGAGGGAGTGGTTCAGGCTATTGTTGGTCCTAATGGTGCTGGTAAATCTTCACTTGCTTTTGCTATTATGGGTTTGAAGGGTTATCGAGACATTAATGGTGAGATCATCTATAAAGAAGAAGTTATTAATGATTTTTCTGTTTCTGAACGTTCTAAGAGAGGTATTTCATTAGCTTGGCAGGAACCGGCTAGGTTTGAGGGATTAAAGGTCCGTGATTTCTTGAATTCAGCTGCTGATGGTGAAAATGTTGCTGGAGATGTTTTGGAGAAACTTGGAATGGATCCTAGTGAGTACTTGGATAGGGCTGTTGATACGAGTCTTAGTGGTGGTGAGAGAAAAAAAATTGAAATGGCTTCTATTTTGGCTCTGGAACCTGATTTGGTTTTGTTGGATGAACCTGATTCGGGAATTGATGTTTCTTCGTTGGAAAAGATCTTTGAATCCATTAAATACTTAAAGGAAAATGATACTACTGTGATTTTTATTACTCATAGTGAAAGAACTTTGAAGGAAGCTAATTATGCTTATTTGATGTGTGGGGGCACGTTCATTGATAAAGGCCCTGTTGATGACATATGTAAGTATTTTGAGGATGAATGTCTTCCTTGTGACACTAAAAATGTTCCTGAAGCCAAGGCAGGTGGTAGGTATGGAGATTGATGAGTTATATAAAGCAGCTGAGATAGAGGACGCTGTTTCGGATCCGAATATTGCTCATTTGATAATTAATAAGGATAAAGTCGTGGGAGAAAATGAAATCGATGGCTTGAGGGTTGATGCTGTTGAAATCGAAGATGGTGTTGATGTTGAGGTTGTCGTTGAGGAAGATGCTTATATTGAGAAACCTGTTCATATGTGTTTTGGTATGACTCAAGAAGAGGGTTTGCAGCGAATTCTTTTAGATATGGAGGTAAAGGATGGTGCTCATATTGGTGTTTTAGCTCATTGTGTTTTTCCAAAAGCTGTTGATGTAAGACATGAGATGGATGCTGAGATCCATATTGGGGAAAATGCGGATTATTCTTATCTTGAAAAACACATACATAGTTCCAGTGGTAATTTAGAAGTTGTTCCAAAGGCTGAAGTAGTGTTAGAGAAAGGAAGTAGTTTTAAGACTGAGTTTGAGTTGATAGAGGGACGTGTTGGTGAATTAGATATTGATTATGAAACTATTTGTTATGAAGACAGTGTTTTGGAGATGACTGCTAAGGTTGATGGGAGAAAGGATGATGTAATATCTATTAAGGAAGCTGGTGATTTAGTTGGGGAAGGTGCTCGAGGAGTTTTAACTACAAGAGTAGCTGCTAGAGATGAGACAGATGCTGAAGTCATTAATGAGTTATCGGCTGAAGCTCCACATGTGCGTGGCCATGTTGATTGTAAGGAAATTATTCAGGGCAATGGTGAAGCTAGGGCAGTTCCTATTGTCGATGTTAGTGATCCTTTGGCACATGTTACTCATGAAGCTGCTATTGGTAGTGTTGATAAAAAACAACTTGAGACTTTGATGGCTAGAGGCTTATCAGAGGATGAGGGTGTTGACTTAATTATTCAAGGCCTGCTTAGTTGATAGGTGAAATAGATCTAAGTTGTTTTACAACCTCTTTTACTTCTTTTATTGCTTTTTTTACATCTTTTTCTGTGTTGAATCTCCCAAAACTCATTCTTAGTGATGAGTGAGCCCATTCAGGTGATAAACCTATTTTTTTTAGTACATAACTAGCTTCTAATTGTTCTGATGCACAAGCAGATCCAGTTGATGCAGCTATGTTCTTTGCATCTAACCTCAAAACCAAGGCTTCTCCTTCAACTCCTTTAAAAGATATGTTGACGTTTCCAGGTAATCTATTGTCTCTTGGGCCATTGATTTTTGTTTTCTCGATTGCTTGGGTTATTTCTTTAAAAACCATTTGTTGGTAATTAATTAATTTCTCTTTTTCTTCTCTTTGGTTCTGCATAGCTAGTTCAGATGCTTTTCCTAAACCAACTATGTATGGAACATTTTCTGTTCCAGATCGCTTATTGTTTTCCTGTCCTCCACCATGAAGCAATGGATCTATTTCTGTTTTACTATCAACATATAGGGCTCCAATTCCTTTAGGCCCATACATCTTATGTCCATTAATTGTTAACAAATCAACACCCAGTTCTTGGACATCTATTTCTAATTTACCTGGAACCTGTGCAGCATCGGTGTGGAAAACGGTTTGTTCAGGAATTATTTCAGAAGCTTCTTTTATAGGTTCTATTGTCCCTATTTCGTTATTGGCCAACATTATTGAAACTAAAATAGTTTCTTCTTTGATTTCTTTTTTCAGTTGTTCAAGTGAGATATATCCATTTTTATCTACATCTAAATAAGTTACATCATAACCCTGTTTTTTTAAGTAATCAAATGTGTTTTTAACTGATTTATGTTCTATTTTTGTAGTTATTAGGTGCTTTCCTTTCTCTTTCTTGTTAAAAGCTGTTCCTTTTATGGCTTGGTTATTTGATTCCGTTGCCGATGAAGTGAAAACTATTTCTTGTGGTTCAGAACCTAATAAGGATGCAACTTTTTTTCTTGCTTCTTCAATTGGTTTTCTTGCCTTAGGGTTACCGTATTTTTCTTCAAAAAAAGGAATCATTTCTTCTATAACTCTAGAATCAACTGGTGTTGTAGCGTTATTATCAACATAGATTACGTCATTAAATTCAGGCATTAATCATTTATTTGGTTTGTTTTTTTCTTATATCTTAAGAAGAAAGAATGATGTTTCTTTAGCGAAAATTCTTTGTAGATGAAATTGGTGACACTTGGACCGGAAGGAACATATAGTCAGTTAGCTGCGGAGCAATGGTGTAGCGATGCAGACGTAGTTTTAGTTTCTTCTCTGAGCGAAGTGATTAAGGAAGTTAGTGAAGAAGTTCATGGGGTGTTGCCGATTGAGAACTCTATTCAGGGAACTGTTGTTAGGACAGTTGATTTGTTAAGAACTGGTGATGTAAAGATTCGGGGGGAATTGGTTCTTGAAATCAATCATTGTTTGATTGGTTCTAGTGATGAAGAAGTAACAAAAGTTGTTAGTCATCCTCAGGCTCTTGCTCAATCTAGGAAATTCATTAATGAGAGATTTCCTAATGCGGAGTTACAGACTGCTGAAAGTACAGCTGACGCTGTTAAGTTAGCTAAAGAGAAACAAAATTTGGTTGCTGTCGCTCCTAGGTATGCAGCAAAAAAATATGAATTAGATATCTTGTTTGAAAATATCCAAGATGTTGAACAAAACTTAACTCGTTTCATTGTTGTTGGTAGAGACGATAAGGAACCTACTGGGCAAGATAAAACAAGTTTGGTTTTTTATGTCAAAAATAAACCAGGTTCTCTTTACAGTTGCCTCGGTGCGTTTGCCATGAATGATGTGAATTTAACTAAGCTCGAGTCACGTCCTTCGAGAGAGAAACTTGGAGATTATTATTTTTTTATTGATATTGAAGGACATAGAAAAGATAAAGAAGTTAAAAAAGCTATATTAAAGTTAAAAGAAGAGGCTAAAGAAGTTAAATTACTTGGTTCTTATCCAAAATCTGATTAGGTTGGTTTTTATTATGCGTAGTGACGAAGTTAAGAAAGGAATAAAAAGAACACCTAACCGTGCTCTCTTAAGAGCTACTGGGTTAGGTGATGAAGATTTCGATAAACCATTTATTGGAGTTGCTGATGCTTGGAGTGAAGTTGTACCTGGTCATATTCATTTGAGAGAGTTAAGTAAAAAAGTTAAAAAAGGAATCGATGAAAATGGAGGAGTCGGTTTTGAGTTCGGTTCCATAGGTGTCTGTGACGGAATAGCTATGGGTCATTCAGGAATGAGGTATTCTTTACCTAGTAGGGAAATAATAGCCGATTCTATCGAAACTATGGTTATGGCCCATAAATTTGATGGCTTGGTTTTAGTAGCTAGTTGTGATAAAATCTTACCAGGTATGTTAATGGGTGCTTTGAGAGTTGATGTTCCGACTATTTTTGTAACTGGTGGACCAATGATTGCTGGTGAATATGGCGGGCGAGACTTGACCCTTATCTCTGCATTTGAAGGAATTGGTGAATTCGAGAATAAAGAAATAAGTGCTGAAGAACTTGAAGGAATTGAAAAAAATTGTTGCCCTGGATGTGGTAGTTGTCAGGGTCTTTACACTGCAAATACTTTATCTTGTTTAATTGAAGCAATGGGTGTTTCGTTACCTGGTTCCGCCACCTCGTTGGCTAAATCAAAGGAGAAAAGAGAACTAGCCAAAAAAAGTGGAAAAAAAATAGTTGATTTAGTCAAGAAAGATATCTGCTTAAGCAAAATAGTTGATGAAAAAAGCCTCAGAAATGCTGTTGTAGTTGATATGTTGTTAGGAGGATCAACTAACACAGCTCTTCATTTACCTGCAATTGCAGATGAAGCAAATGAAGAAATAGGTCTCAAGGATTTTGATGAAGTAAGTAAAAAAGTACCACATATTTCTCCAATGAAACCTGCTGGAAAATATGTTATGAGTGAACTCCATGAAGCAGGTGGTGTTTTTGGAGTTATTAAAAGAGCTAAAAAATATCTAAGCGACACAAAAACTGTTAGTGAAAAAACCTTGTTTGAAGAAGCTAATGAAGCTGAAATCAAAGACAATGAAGTTATTAAATCCCTAAATGATCCCGTGAGAAAAACTGGAGGAATAAGTGTCTTATTTGGTGATTTAGCACCAAATGGCTGTGTTGTGAAATCAGCTGGTGTCTGTGACTCAATGATGAAGTACTCCGGAGAAGCAGTGATTTTTGAGAATGAACAAGATGCTGTCGAAGCTATTTTAAGTGGAGAAGTCGAAGAAGGTCAAGTAGTTGTTATTCGATACGAAGGACCCCAAGGTGGTCCTGGAATGCCTGAGATGTTGGCACCAACCTCTGCTCTTACAGGGATGGGGTTGGAAGAATCTGTGGCATTAATAACTGATGGAAGATTCAGTGGAGGAACGCGTGGTCCATGTATTGGACATATTTCTCCAGAAGCCGCGGCTGGTGGACCAATAGCTTACTTGGAGAATGGTGACAGAATCGAGATAGACATTGAAGATGGTGAGATAAATCATTGTTTGAGTGAAGAAGAACTTAGTAAGAGAAAAAATGAAATAGAACTCAAAGAATACGAAGGAAAAGGATTATTAAAGAGGTATTCGAAATATGCTAAATCAGCTGATAAGGGCGGTGGCCTAGAGTAACCCTATTTAGGCAAAAAATTTTATTTATTTATTTCAAGCCATGGAACCTCCACTAATTCAGGGATTCTTGTTTCGACGTGATGCTCCCATACTCCGTGTTCTCCAAATGCTTCTCCATGATCGGATGTAACAATTATTTTTCCATCTAATTCATTTATTAGTTCTTCTACATGTTCTAGAGCAAGTTCTAGGTTTTGTTGATAATATTTTTTTAGTTTTTCTTTGATTCCGTTGTCTTTTAGTGATTTAAATAAGTCTTTTACTCCTAAATTCATCAACATACCCATCTTCATTGATAATTCTTTATCTGTTAGTGAGGACTCGGCTCTGGATCGAAGTTTTTTCTTTATTTTTGAGATATATCCATTTTCTTTTTTTCTTAGACCTTCTCTAATTCTTGGGAGTTTTCGGGCTTTTCCATTTGAAATGAAGGGGGCGTGAGGTTGCATGTAGTGTATTATTGTTTTATTATTTAGTTTATTGAGATTTGATTTTATAGTTTCATTTACTTTTTTTGGATGAACTGTTCCAAGTTCTTCATCCCAACCAAAGTCCCATATATCAATTATTTCTTCAAAATAATCTTTTGCTGCCCAATCATAGCCACAGCTTGCTCCCCATTTGCTTTCATTTAATGAAATACCTCTTGAATTTATGTAAGGATTTGAAGAAAAATAAGTGATTTTTTTCTTCTTTTTGAAGTTATTAAATAACCAATCTAATGTACTAGAACCTCTACTCTTCTTTTTTGTTAGTTCACCACTGAGGTAATCATCATATACTTCTGCAAAAACATCATATCTACAAGCATCTAAGATAATTAAGTAATCCCAGTCAACTGCGAATATTTCTTGTGTCTCCATAAACCATCAACCTTAAAAACCACTTCGAAATAAATATTCTTTAACTATGGAATAGTTTTCCTTCTTATTATTCTTGGTTTGATTTAAACAATTTTTTGTTTCAGATATTAAGTTTGTTTAATTAACTCTTAGTGGTTTCTATTTGTTAAAAAAAAATATTAATTAAAAAAGTGGGGTGGAAAAAAATCTGTTTTTAGGAAAAAATTAAAAAAAGGAGTTTTTAGATTTCTTCGACTTGGGA
>CAYPLQ010000021.1:0-10597 GCA_964411605.1 uncultured archaeon
AAAATGAGATCGTGAGAGGAGATGATCCTACATATGTAGATCTAACTGTTTCTCCTGGAAAACCTCAAAATAATTTGAAAGAATACAATAAATGGAGAAACACGTTCGAAATAGATCTAAAGGAAGAAGCTGTCGAAAACAAAGCAAACAAGGAGTTGAGGAAATATTTCTCAAACCTGTTTTCAATCTCCAAAAAACAAGTTAAAATTGTTAAATGAAATCGTTCAAACAAAAAGACTGTTAAACTTATTGGGGTAAGTAAAAAAGAAGTTGTTTCGGGGATTAGGGAACAAATCACTTAGTTGAGTAAAAAATACCTGATCTATTCATTCAGCAAAAATTAGTTAAAGAACTAAGACAGAATAAACTAAGGCGGTGAAATATTGGGAAGAAGTCGTCCAACATTTATCAGAAGTATAGGGGAAAAATTACTCGAATATCATGGAAAAAAATTCAGTTCAGATTTTGAAGAAAATAAAGAGAAAATAGATGAACTAACAGACATAGATAGTAAGAGAGTTAGGAATAGAGTAGCAGGATTTATTTCCTCACAGAAAGAGTAAATGTTTTATTTAAGAGAGAAAAATACTGAATTAATAAGTATTTGGTGTTTTTTATGAAACTAAAAGGAGTATATCCTGCAATAATAACTCCATTTACTGAGGAAAAAGAAATAAATGAAAATGGATTAAAAGATAACTTAGATTTTTATATTGAAAATGGTGTTTCAGGCGTAGTTCCAAATGGTACTACTGGAGAATCTGCGACTTTATCTCACAAAGAACATAAAAGAGTTACTGAAATAACAGTTAACCATGTTAATGGCAGAGTTCCCGTTATAGCAGGAACAGGTTCTAATTCAACTCGGGAAGCAATAGAATTGACTCAACATGCAGAAAAAGTTGGTGCAGATGTTGCAATGATAATTACTCCATACTACAATAAACCAACCGATAAAGGATTAAAAAAACACTATAAAAAAATAGCCAAAAAAACTGAATTACCTATTTTAATGTATAACGTTCCTTCTAGAACTGGAACAAATATGGGGCCAAATGTTGTCTCGGAGCTATCTCAAGTCGAAAACATAATTGGGGTTAAAGAAGCAAGTGGAGATATAGATCAAGTTTCTAGGATAATAGAAAAAACACCAGATAATTTCTATGTTTTGTCTGGGGATGATAAATTAACCTTACCTATAATTTCTTTAGGTGGAAACGGAGTTGTTTCAGTTGCTGGAAATATAGCTCCAGCTCAGATGAGTGAAATGGTGAGTTATGCAAATAAAAATAAATTAACTGAAGCTAGAGAATTACACTACAAACTTTCACCTCTTTTCAGAGCATTGTTTTTAGAAACAAACCCGATTCCAGTGAAAACAGCTGCAGATATTTTAGGTCTAGAGGCTGGGCCATTTAGATTACCAATGGCAGATATAAGTCAAGAAAATAAACAAAAGTTAAAGAATGTTTTAGAGAAAGTTGGGTTATTATGATTAACGTTGGAGTTACAGGTGCATTAGGGAGGATGGGGTCTTCTATATTGAAGAGTGTTTATGAAGATGAGTCATTGAATTTATCTTGCGTTATCGAGGCTCCAGAAAAACAAGGGGTTGGAGAAGATATTGGTGAATTATTGGGTTTAGGAAATATCAACAAGGAATTGATATCATCAAGTGATCTTCAAGAAAAAGAATTAGAAAAATTAGATGTTTTAATTGATTTTACATCACCAAAAGCATCCATTATTTTTTCTAAAATAGCTAAAGAAAACAAAGTAAACTTAGTTATAGGTACTACAGGATTTACTGAAGAACAAGAAAAAGAACTAGAAAAAAACATAAGTGAAGGAAATATTTCAGCCGTTATATCACCAAATTACGCTGTTGGAATTAATGTTTTTTGGAAATTAGTTGAAGAAGCTGTAAGAGCATTAGATTATGATGCAGAAATAGTTGAAGTACATCATAACAATAAAAGAGATGCTCCAAGTGGTACAGCAAAGAAAACAGGAGAATTAATAAGAAAGATCAGAGGTGAAGGAGAACTGGTTCATGGTAGAGAAGGAATAGATCCTAGGGAAAAGAAAGAAATAGGTGTCCATGCGGTTAGAGCAGGTGACATAATTGGTGACCATACATTGTACCTCAGCGGAAATGATTCTGGTGAAAGAATTGAAATAACCCATCGAGCTCAGAGCCGTAAACCCTTCATAAATGGTGCTATTAAATCAGCAAAATTTGTTGTAGAACAAGATAAAGGTATCTATGGGATGAAGGACGTTCTTGATATATCTTAGCTTTATGCTTTTAGTGATCTAAATAGCTTTTTTGGTTTAGGGTTTTTTGGATTTCTTCTATTCTCTCTTCTAGTTCTTCGATTTCTCTATCGTTTTCATAATGAATCATTTGCTTACCACATTCATGGCATTCAAAATCAATGTCTGTGGCTTCTTCAAAAGTAAGTCTTGTATGTTGATCTGGACAAGCATAAAACACGTTGTTTTTTTCAAACTCAAGTCTTTCTTTTAATTCTTCCAACATATTTCTTTTCCTTTCTTCGAGAACGTTATCTACATTTTCTAGAGTTAATTTCCAGTTATATGTTATCCAACCAGATTGTTCATCCCTACTTCTCGAATAATCAGCTAAGCCATTGTCATATAATTTATAGAGTATTTTTCTAACATTGTTTAGATCTAATTCCATTTCTTCTGCAATATCCTCATCTGTCGCCTCTCCTTTTTTCATTAATTTTTTTACGATTTTGAGGCCTTCTTCTTCTGCAATATCTAAAATAAATTCTTTTGTTACTTCGTCCTCAATTTTTGGTTCTTCACTCAAATATATACACCAACCAATTAATAATCAACTAGAAATACTTTTTAACTCAATTAAAATCAATCTTTTTCCTTAACAATTTTTCGGTTCTTACTTGGAACTATCTTGATCTCTCCATTGAATTTTTTATCGAGTTCCTCGCCTTCAAATAATCTGTCAAGTAGAATACATAACGCGGCCACTTCTGAATGAGGTTGATTAGTAATTGCAACATTGTAATCAGCTTCCTCATAGACTTGGGCAGGAACTTTTTCAGCTCCAACAACAACTAAGATTTCTTCATCAATCGCCTGCAATTCATTTTTAATATCTTGGATTTTTTGACCATACATTGAAAGATGAATAATTATGCCCTCCCAATTTTTTAAGTATTTTTTCCATTCTCTTTCAACTCTGAAACTTAGACCTTCGCCGAACCTTTTGTTCACATCTTTAATTGATTCCCTAACTTTTTCGTCTTTTTCATCTAAAATCAATTCGTCAGCACCAAACGCTCTAGAAACCAAGCCTACATGAGTAGTCAGGCGTTTATCTCTTTTAGGTCTATGACCTAATCTTAGAACCTTAATTTTTTCCATTAAAACACCAAAACCTTCTTAGACCTCATTAATTTTTAATTAAATTAAAATCAATTCCTTTTTCATTTAAATTTTCCAATAATTCTTTTTCTCTCTCTTCATCTACAATGATTAAGCAATTTATGCCTCTAAACAAAGAATTAATCACGGAATCAATTGTTGGAAACGAGAAATCAGGTTTTAGATCAATTTTTTTGGTGAAAGAAATAGCTCCTATGCCAATTGTGTAGATTTTATCATAATTTATTTCACTTAAATCAGGTTTTTCTAAAGAAGATGACCCCCCTTCTTCGGGTGGAGGAACCGATAATATATTAGCTACACCTTTTTTTATGTCGATTATTCCTTTGATATTACTTACTTTGACTTCTTCATTTTTTTCAGCCGAATTTAATGTTTTACCTCTCGCTTTACCTTTTCCATGAGACTTTGAAGCTCTTAAAACCCCATTTTTCATGAATAAATTTACTTTTTCTCCTTCATCAAGTTTTTCTGTAGCTAAAGCCTTAGAAGGAGCTTTTCTTATTATTTCATCATTGATTTTATCTAAATAATTTTTTATTTCATCTAAAGAATTAATAATGTATTGTATTCCCTCTTTAGTTACAAATAATTTATTTGAATCACTTTCTATTAAATTTTGGTTTTTTAATTCCTTTATATGGTCAGAAACAGCTTGAGGAGTTAAATCCAGTTTTTCTGCAATATTTATTTGTTTAATATGTGGTTGAGATCTAGCTATTTCAGTTAATATTAAAAACTTTGTTTCGAGAATCTTTTTTTTCATGGAATCACCAAAACAAACCCTAATAAAATGAAATGGCTTAATTTGTAATTTATTTTATTGATTTATTACATAAGTCAATTTATTAGAATTAATATCCCTTAGTTTTTGTTAAGAAACTTAAATAAATTATATCTTAAAAAGATTTTTCTTAAATAAATTATATCCCAGCTAGGAATAAGAAAAATTTTTTATTTTAATTTTACTTTGTTTCCTTTAATAAAAACATTGTTTGAGCGTTTTGCTACGGCTCTAACCAAAACCTCTTTAATTCCTGTTTCTTTGGAAATTTCAGAAATTGTTTTTTCTTGTTCACAGGCTTTTAAGAAAGTTTCCTTTTCACCATTACCTAATAACCTGTCCTCTTCAGACATCGATAATCGAAGAATTTCTACTATGTCTTCAAGATTACATTCAAAATTAGCCCGAAATTTTGAATAAGATGAAGTATATTCCTTAACTGGTCCATCTTGTCCCATAGTCCAATCTGATTTGACTAAACCAATAGATTTAAGCAATTCTAATCCATGTAAAGCTTCTTCGTCAAATTCTTTTTTCAGTTTTTGTTCGGTGAGTTGCCCATTTCTTAATTTTTTAAAGATTTCTGTGTGTTTATCATTAGCAAAGGCATATAATAATGGAACTAAATCAGCTGGGTCATTGATAATTTTTGTTCGATCTCCCATAACTACACCAATAACAATAATTTTCTTGAGAATAGATTAATCTTTTCACCTTATTGGATTTTAAGTATTTTTTTTACTAAATCTTAAATTGGTTCTAGGAAAAATAAAGTTATTAATTAAATGACAAGAGCGAAGATAAAGGTGGGAGGTGTAGTTCAAGGCGTCGGTTTCCGGCCATTTATTTATAGAAACGCTTCTAATTATGGATTAAATGGGTGGGTAAGGAATTTAGGAGGAGCAGGAGTAGATATTGTTTTAGAAGGAAATAAAAAAGATATAAAACTTTTTATAAATGATTTAAAAAACCAAAATCCTCCATTATCTAAAATAAATGATATTTCCTTGATTTGGGAAGATGAAAAAGGTCTTGATGAATTTAGGATTAAAGACTCTTCAGAAAAGGGAGAAGGAACTGGTAGTATCCCTCCAGATACAGCTATGTGTGAAAATTGTCTAGAAGATATGAGAAATAAAAAAAGTCGTTTTTATAATTACTGGGCCACCTCTTGTGTAGATTGTGGACCAAGGTTCACTGTTATAAAAAAATTACCATATGATAGAAAAACAACTTCGATGAATGAATTTAAGATATGTAAAGATTGTTTAAGCGAATACAACGATCCTTTGGATAGAAGGTATCATGCTCAAACCATAGCATGCTCAAATTGTGGCCCAAAGCTGTATCTCGAACCAGGTAACCCAGAGAACCCAATTAAAGAGGCTGCTGAAAGAATAAAAAATGGTGAAGTTTTAGCGATCAAAGGAGTGGGAGGAACACATATAACTTGTTCAACAACCTTTGATAAGGTAAAAGAACTAAGAAAAAAACTAAACAGGCCTAATCAGCCTTTTGCAATTATGTCACCCTCTTTAGAGAAAACAAAAGAATTTGCATTAGTTAATGAAAAAGAAAAAAATTTACTTGAGTCTATTCGGAAACCAATTGTTGTTTTAAGAAAAAAAGATGATTTTGATCTCACAGACGAATTATCGCCAGGATTACATACAATTGGGGTTATGTTACCTTATTCAGGACTTCATCATCTCTTATTTGATTATATAAATGAACCTATTGTTATGACAAGTGCGAATCCACCAGGGAGACCAATGTTTATCAAAAACAAAAACATAAGGAATGAATTAAATCAAATAGTTGATTCTTTTCTCTTACATAATAGAGAAATAGTAAGTAGATGTGACGATTCTGTTTTAAGAGTTCAAGGTGAAAACAAAAAATTCATAAGAAAATCAAGAGGCTATGCGCCATCGTCTTATTCAGTTGATTTAGGAGAAAAATCGATTTTGGGATTAGGTGCTGAGATAGATAACACTGTTTCAATTTACAATGGAAAAGAATGTTATATCTCGCAATATATTGGAGATATAGATGATTTAGAAACTCTTAAATACCTAAAAGAGTCATATAGGCATTTAATAGAGATAACCGGGTCTTCAGAACCAAAAAAAATAGCATGTGACCTACATCCTGATTTCAAGACAACAAAATTAGCTAAAGAGATGGGAAATCCAATACAAGTACAACATCATCATGCCCATATAGCTTCTGTCTTGGCTGAGAAAAACCTAGATGAAGAAATAATTGGGATAGCTATAGATGGTGTAGGCTACGGTGGAGATGGAAATATTTGGGGTGGTGAAGTAATATTAGGTGATCGTGGAGATTACGAAAAACTCGGTGGATTAAAATACCAACCTATGCCGGGAGGAGATAGAGCTACAAAATATCCAGCAAGGATGTTAGCAGGAATAATGTATCCCAAGAATAACTTAGAAGATTTCTTGAAAAATTCCTCTTTCCCATATGGAGAACAAGAAATAATTAATTTGATTAAACAACTAAATAAATCAATTAATTCACCTCAAACAAGTAGTGCAGGCAGATTTTTAGATGCAGTTTCTTGTTTACTAAATATATGTCAAAAAAGAACATATGAAGGGG
Source organism: uncultured archaeon (assembly GCA_964411605.1). Classification (GTDB taxonomy): domain Archaea; phylum Halobacteriota; class Methanonatronarchaeia; order Methanonatronarchaeales; family Methanonatronarchaeaceae; genus PZKD01. The sequence continues at coordinate 6,848 of CAYPLQ010000021.1, forward strand.
AACCAGCTATGAAGCTCGAAAAAATTGCTGCAAACGGTGAACCAAGAAAAATTAATCTCTCATTTAAAACAGAAAATGGTTTTCTAGTTTTAGACACCACTAAATTAATGTATAAACTAAAAGAAATGCTTAAAACCGAAAATAAAAAAAATATAGCTGCAACCGCCCAAAAGGCATTGGCAAAAGGATTAGGGGAAATAGCGATCAAGAAAGCAAATGAATATGGAATTAAAAAAATAGCTCTAAGCGGTGGTGTTGCATATAATTCCATGATCTCCAGAGAAATAAAGAAAAAAATAGAAAAAAACGATTTAGAATTCCTTATGGCCCAAGAAACTCCATTAGGAGATGGTGGCGTTTCTTTTGGTCAAGTTATCGTGGCTGGAGCAAGAAACTAATCCATGTTATCTAAATGGTTGAGAAGACCCCTTCCTAAGCTTTTTGATTTAGGTAAGGGTCACTTCACTTGCAATTTTTAGATATATGTGGTATGCATTCTCAAGTAAATCAATACTAATTGATTCTCTCCTTGAATGAGGTTCTTTTGGTTCTCCTGGACCAACAATTATGGTATCAGATCCGTTTTGAGATAAGAAACCAGCATCCGTTGCTTGAGGTTTGATTATTCTTTTTGGTGAATAATTAGTTTCTTTTTCAATACAACCTTCAACTCTCTTAATCAACTCTTCGTTTTCTGTTACCATAGCAGGGACGTCTGAAATAATTTCTGTTTCATCTCCAAGATTTAGTTCATAATCTTTGTCAGGAATTGTTCTAACATCGACAGTGATTGTGCAACTATCAGGAACGACGTTAGCAGCTCCCTCGCTTTTAATTTGAGTTATACAAGAACCTGCTTCAACTTCTTCTCCAAAAATTTCTTTTTTAGGTGGCTCTGATTTCTTTATTTTATTAATTAGGTCCATCATTTCATGAATAGCGTTTTCACCTAACTCAGGTTGGGATGCATGAGAAGATATTCCTAGAGTCTTTATTTTTAGTTCTTTTCTTCCTCTATGAGCAACGCATACATCTATTTTACCTTGATTTGTGTAACTAGCAGTTCCTTCCCCAATTATTGAGTAATCAGGTGAAAAATCATTTCTTTTTGCATACTTAACCCCTCTTGCATCTGTTTCTTCACCTACAAAAGATGCGAAAGTCAATTTTTGTTCAGGACTCGCCTCATTGAAAGCCATTGCCATAGCAATGAGAGGACCTTTCATGTCAGCTGCTCCTCTACCATATATCCTGCCATCCTTTGAATGCACATCTAATTTATTATCATGTGGTGGCACAGTGTCCATATGGGAGATGAAAGCTATTTCTTTGTCTCCACTGCCTTTAGTAGCAAATACATTGCCTACCTCATCGATTTCACCGTCAACTAATTCAGCTATGAATTTACTTGCGTCTTTTTCGTTTTCCCAACTAGGGATTTCAACTAGTTCTTTAGTTTTATTAATTAATTCACTATTTTTGAACATTAATGGCCTCGTTAACTAAAACGATCTTCTAGTTTATCTAGAACATCTGGGAGTGTTGTGTACTCCAAGTCATCTTCTCCTAAGAGGTGAGGTTGGAATGGACCATGTCTCCTCATGTATTCAGCAGCTTCTTGAGCTTTTTCTCTAGTAGAATCAAAAGCAGAATCCTTAAATAAGTCCTTAGGCCCCATAAGTTTTCCATCATTTAATTGAAAACCAAGTGCCACTACCCTTGGCGGCCCATCAAATCTAGAAGGATTTGCCTCTTCTTCGCTAACAGGCATTAATGGGCCGTTGTGAGATCCTCTCATCCACCCAGGCACTAGGTGTGGGAAAGAAAATGCTTCAAGAGCTTCTCCGACAGCTGGAAAACCTGATTGACATCTAACAACAGCTACGGGATCATCTTTTCCAACATATTCACCTGCGATTAAATTAAGTTTTTCTGTAGAAACAGCTACAGCAGGTGACTCATCTTTTTTCTTAACCTCTTGAATGGTGTAACTTTCAGTGATGCCAATAAGAGCCAGTAAATCATAGATCTCTTCAGGACAACTTAATTCCGCTGTTTCTCCTTCATAGTAATCTAGAACTTGGAAATTAAATCCTTCATGGAGGCTAGGATCTAAAACTAAGCCAGCTGTGTTTGAAGGATCAGCAAACATTTTGAACAACGGATAATTAAAAGCACTAGGTGAGGTTTTATCACATAAAAAAGTGACAATTGGTTCACTTTCCCTTTCTTCAACTTCCATTTCAGCTGAACCAGGGCCTAAGCCCTTAACATTTCCTGAAAAAGCATCTGATAAGATATCTTGACCAGCACCATATAAACTGAGTTCTTCAGACTTCTCAGTAGCCTCTTGAAAAGCAGTCCAAGCCAATTCATGTACTTCGCTATCTCCTTTTCCTTTATCATGAGTCATTATTAGGTCTATATCGTCGCCACAACTAGCTACATAGTAGTCGATTATTGAATTTTCCTCAACACCTTTTTCAAGAACCATCTCTGCTTCATTAATCAATGAATTAGGAGCACTGACATGTCCAGGTAAGCTACCAACATCTGCCTTAATAACACTAATAGTTGTCATTTTAATCCTCCAAGAAAACAGATAATATATATACCCACTATCCTAATTAACTTTAGTGACAACCACTGTAAATTAGTTTTTCGATTAAGAAGTTACAAGAAAAAACCAAGATCTCCTACTAGAAAAGAAAACAAAGATATCACCATACCAATTTTTGAGTATTTTTGAAAAAACGAAGCAGATTTTATGTCTTTATTTTTTAATAAGTTAACTAGTGCAGAGATAAAAAATAAATCTCCTATAGAAACACAAAAAATATAGAAAAAACCTAAATAATTCAATAAAAAAGGAAGTGGACTCAATAAAACAGCTATTGTTGTAAAAAAAGCAGCTAAATAAGAAGAATTTTTTTTACCATAAACTGTTGCAATGGTTCTGACTTCTTTCTTATCCCCTTCTATGTCCTCAATGTCCTTTGCAATTTCTGTGCCTACTGTTGCTAGGGTTGATAACAAAAACAAAATAAAAATTGATTCAGTTACGCCGACTACCAAGCCTCCGAATAAAAAAGTTGATCCAACTAAGTAACCAACAGATAAATTACCTAGTAGGGGAACTCCTTTTAGTTTTTTGGCATAATAAAACAACAAAATTGAATTAAAAACTCCTAAAGCGAAACAATGTAAGTTAATTAAAAAACAAGAGTAGATACCTGCTCCAAAGAAAATAAAAGAAAAAAATAAAGCTGTTTCTTCGCTTAATTCTCCAGAAGGAAGAGGTCTTTTAGGTGCATTTAATTTGTCTATTTCGTAATCATAGTAGTCATTTATTGTGTTTCCTGCTGCAGTAATAAAAAAAGCAGAAAAAAATGATAAAAAAACATCAAAATAACCTATATTTGTTTTAAAGTAATTACTTGATATAAATATACCTATAAATACAGCTAAACAAGCTATTAAGCAATTAATTGGTCTTATTATCCTCAAAGCCTTTATCTTCAGAATCTACCCCTCCTTCATTAACTAATTGATTCATGTTCTCTGATATCTCCTGTAAATAATGTCCTTCCTCCATTGAATGCATAAATTCAACTATTTTATCATATAAATTATTAGGATTGACCACTCCAAACAACACATAAGGGGATCTAGCCCTAGGATTTTGAATTGTTTTTCCACCACCAAAACCAATACCCCCACCAACACTGGTGTTACCCTCACTTGTTGACC
>CAYPLQ010000021.1:10607-14916 GCA_964411605.1 uncultured archaeon
CCCCCCAACTCCAGCTCCAGCTACCGAAAAGTCCTCACCTAAACCAAAACCAGATCCAGTTATTGGAATTATAGTGCCATAATTGAATATCTTACCTAAAAATGGTTTTTGAACGACTAAATCATTAATTTTACTATACAAAAGAGTTCTCTTTTCGTTTTTAATGAAACCAATTTCTGTTATTATCCTGTAATTGGTTATATAGAATTTATGGGACAAGCGGTATACATCAGATAAAGCAATACCTATCAAACCTACCCCAATCAAAGAAAGATTCATTCCAAAATAATCTACTCCTAAATAAAATCTAAGTCCCGAAATAGCACCAGCGACACCTAAAAACAAAGCAAGCCATTTCCAACTAATCCTCAATAACGCAACCACTACACCAGGAACAACAAGCATTAACCACCAAACAATAATAGGCATATTTTCAGAGAAAATCGAAATAATTGGTAATCCTTGAAAAAAAGAAACCATGTCTTTTCTAAAAAAGATATGAAAAACACCTATAACTGCTACATAAAAGAAAACTAAATAAATTTTTCCAAACGAAAAAGGATGAGGCTTAAGTTTTTTATAGACCTTTTCATCATCCATTTTTGATTTCATAAGATCACTATTAAAAAATTAAGGCTAAATGGTAAAAAAATATCGAATAAAATACCTAGAACCAAATAATTTCCCTAGATTCAGAAACTCAAATAGAAAAATAAGAAAGATAAATAGAAAGAAAAAAAAGGAATTATTTTTTATTCGTCAAATAAGGCTCCTAAGCCTTCAGCAGCTGCTTCTTCCTCTTCTTCCTCTGTTTTTTCTTCCTCTTCTTCTGCTTCTTCTTCCTCTGCCTCTTTTTCCTCTTCTTCTTCACCAGATTCAACTGCTTCTCCTGCAGCAGAAGCTGCGGGAGCAACTTGTGCACTCTCTATTGCTTCTTGAATATCTACATCTTCCAGTGCTGCAACAAGCGCCTTTACTTGGGAATCATCTACTTCCACATCAGCTGAATCCAATACATCAGAAACTGCATCTTCCGTTATTTCTTTACCGGCAGAGTGAAGTAACATAGCTGCGTATACATATTCCATATTTAACACCTCCAAATCTTAATTTTTTGTTTTAAAGTCTTCTAAATTAGAAGAAAGTGAATTAGCTTGTCTATAAGAGATTGATACTAGTTCTTCAACGATTTCTGGTTCAAAAATTTCTGCTTCTTTACCTAAAGCAGAAGCATCCATCTCGGCTTTGGATAAGATGGTTTCAATGTTATCTCTTGTTGGGTAAATGGCTTCAACACTTAAGTTAAATGCATCAGAGTACCCTCTTTGGATTTTATCAAAGTACTTATCTAAGTCAATTTCAAGGTCACTAGGTTTGAATATTGTAGTATCCTCTAGAACTGCTTTCAATTGTAAACCAACTTCCATTGGTTTTACATCAAGTTTTTTCAACATATCAGCTAACAATGAATCTATTTCTTCTCCTTCTTCTTTTACAACCTTAGTTTCCTGAACAACAACTTCTCCTCCATCAATGGCTGCGGGAATACCTGCTTTTTGTAAATCACCTAAAACAGGTCCTGGTTGTAGAGGAGTAGGTCCTTCTTCAATAACTATGTCGTTTGGAGCTAAATCACCTGTTGTAGCAGGAGCTCTAGTTTTATTCTCTTCTAAGATATTATAGAGCTTAAAAGGATTTTCATTTGTTAACAACAACCCTACTTGTCCTTCAATATATTCTTTTAGGTCCTGAACTTGTTTTTTTTCTGATTCCTCTAGTGAAATCTTTAATAGAGTGTTTCTGCTGACTTTAAGTTCTGCTGTTTCCCGTAAATTACTTCTCATTTGTTGAAGTTGCTTAGCCGGAATACCTTCTATGTTAACAACAGCGACTATCTCATTTTCATCGATTTTGTTTGATATTTCTGAAACCTTTTGTTTTTTCCAGTCTGCAACTTGTTTAGTACTCATCTTAAATCAACTCCTTCGCGGGACCCATAGTAGTTTTTATATAAACTGAATGAATATTTTGTCTCCCCATAGGAAGTTCTCTATCTAATCTTCTTAACACAGTCCTAATGTTCTCTGAGATCTCATTTTCCTTAAGATTCATTGAACCTACTTCCGTATGGAAGGTTTTTCTTTCTTTAGATCTTAGCCTAATAGTGTTCTTTAGTTTTTTGATTTTAGGTTTTATTTCTTCCCCTGGTTGCACTGGATTAGGCATTTTTCCTCTAGGACCCAATATTGGTCCAAGTATTCTACCTATTTTAGGCATTAAGGGGGCTTCTGCTAAAAAGAAGTCATATCCTTTTGCTATTTTTCTGGCTTTTGATTTATCTTCCTCAAGCTCTTCCAACTCCTCTTCAGACATAACTAATTCAGCTAAATCTTTTGCTTTAACAGCCATGTCTCCACTTGCTATTACACAAACCTTCACTCCTTTTCCAAGGCCATTTGGTAAAACAATTTCTTCATCGATTCTATTATTTGGGTCAGATAAATCAAGGTTTTTGAGATTAACAGCCAAATCAACACTTTCAGTGAAATCTCTTTCAGGACTTTCCTCAATCATCTCTACAACTTCCTCTTGTATTTCTTCTTTCTCAATCATCTTAATCACCAATCACTCTAGGTCTCTTATGTATTCTTTTGGTTCTTTTCCGTTGATTTTTATTCCCATCGAAACACATGTTCCGGCTATTTCTTTCATTCTTTGTTTATTGTTTTTTCCTAATAGATCAGTTTTTTTCATCTCCGCTATCTCTTCTAATTTATTTTCTGAAAGATCACCAACAAATTCATGTCCTGGTTCTCCACTACCTCGCTCTAATTCCATCTTTTGTTTGATTAGCTCAGGAGTAGGAGGTTTTCCTACTTCTATCTCAAATTCATCTGTTTCTTCATCAACTTTAATTGTTACTGGAACTTCCATTCCCTCGAAATCTTTTGTTTTGTCATTAATTTCATTAATTACTTCTTGAATATTAACGCCAAGTGGTCCAAGCTTAGGGCCTAACGGAGGTCCTGGACTAGCATCCCCTCCTTCCACAAGCGCATTAATTTTTTCCATTATTCTTCAACCTCTTCTTGTTCTTTTTGATCTAGAACTCTTACGTGATCTCCTTGAACTGTTACAGGAATTGGAACCATTGCTTCAAATAACTCCAAAACTATCTCTTCTTTTGTTTCATCTATTCTTTTGACTCTTGCTTTTTCTCCCTTAAATGGTCCTGCAATTAATTCAACAATATCTCCTTCTGAAATTCCTGAAACAGCTGGTTTAGGTGTAAGAAAGTGCTCTACTTCTTCCAACGAAGTTTCTCCTTCAACCATTCCTTTCGAATGAGGTGTTTTGTCTGCAGCTCTCATTAAAATATCTGATCTAAGAGTTTCAACTAATACATAACCTCGCAATGATTTAGGGGCTAAAACCGCTCTTATATCCATTTTCTCTCTCTTAGCGGTTTGATAAAGCATATTAGCTACAGATTTTTCTTGATTTGCAGTAGTTTTTAATGCAAATATCTTAGATTCTGATTTTTCCTCATTAGTTTCGTTGTCTGCCAAAATTAAATCCTCCGAATTAAATGGATAAACCACTCCAAGAGAATAAGTGGAGTGGAAAAAGGCGTTTACAATTTTTCTGATGGGTATATAAAATTTTTTATTTTAGTTTTCTTTAACGTCTACCTATTGCAGGAACTGCTCTTACAGCTAAGGAGCTTTCTTCACTATCGTATGTAGCTGCATTTTCTCCCCAGATTCGGACAATTACGTTTGAGTTTTCTTGGATGTTATTTATTTGTAAAGTAACTGTTTTGGTTCCTCCGGGCGATATTTCTTCTAGTTCTATGTTGGTTTTATTTAATTCACAGAGGATCGTGTCGATTTTGATATGGATTTTTCCTGTTGGGTTTTTTTCGTGGGTGTTATTTATTTGTAACTTGAGTTTTTGAGAAGAAACTGATGTATTTAGGTTTTCTACGAAATTCGCTTCTATCTCTCCTTTATCCATGTTAGCAATTGTTTGGGGAGTAACTCCCATACCAAGATAAATGAGAAAACCTATTGAGCCAATTAAGAGTATTCCTATAGCTGATATCTTAGCTACTTGCATGTATTCTTCTTTACCAGGTTTTTTAGCTAATTTAAGAACCCTAATATATTCATTTAGTTTATTCTGTAATTTGTTTCCTTTTCCTCTTGAAGACAAAGTAACACCTACAACTACTTATCCAAAGTTATCCTTTCTCTTATCCACATCTCCGAGCCCACGAGACCGAGGCTGATCTCGTATGCCGTCTTCT
>CAYPLQ010000022.1:0-14895 GCA_964411605.1 uncultured archaeon
GAAGGATATGCAGAATAAACCACTATCAAGACGTGAGTTCCTAAAATATACTGGAGCAGCAGGTTCTACAATTTTAGCAGGAACAACTTTAAGCGGTTGCTTACAAGGAGGAACAACACAAAAAATGGATACGGCCGTCATTGGAACAACAGATTCAGTCACAACTCTAGATCCAGCTAATTGTTATGAATATTTCTCTTCAGAAATGCTTTTCAACACAATGGATACATTAGCTGGATACGAACCAGGGACTTCAAATCTTAAACCAGTCCTAGCCAAAAGCTGGGAACCAAATGAAGACACAGATAAATACACATTCGAATTAAGAGAAGGAATAAAATTCCATAATGGCAAAGAAATGACAGCTGAAGACGTTAAATTTTCACTTGAAAGAGCTATAGGGTTAGAAGGGAAACCAGCCTTTTTATTAGGAAATATAGATTCAGTTAACATAATTAATGATTATAAAGTCGAATTAGACCTTAAAAACCCTTCTTCATTAATTCCCTCAAAATTAGCTTATTCAGTTGGGTCAATAGTTCCAAAAGAAGAATACAACAAAAACGAGTTCCAGCCAGAAGATTCCGTAGGAACAGGTCCATACAAAATAAGTGATTGGCAAAAAGGCTCTTACATAACACTAAAAGAAAACAAAAATTACTGGAAAGAAAGCCCATATGCAGAAAAAGTTAAATTCAAATTCTATAAAAAATCAAGTCAACTACAGATGGCACTAAATGGAGGCGAAGTAGATATTGCCTATAGACAATTCCAGCCCCTACAGAAACAGTCTCTTAGAGAAAAGGAAAACATAGAAACCAAGACAGCGCCAAGCCCATCCATCCGATACCTTGTCTTAAATGTTCAAAAAGAACCAACAAAGCAAATTGATGTAAGAAGAGCAATAGCTTATGCAGTAGATAGGAATGAAATAGATAAACAAGTATATGCAGACTCAGTTGAGCCTCTTTACTCAATGGTTCCAAAAGGAATGTGGAGCCATAAACAAGTTTTCAAACAAAAATATGGAGCAGGAGCAAAGCCCGAGAAAGCAAGAGAACAACTAGAAAAAGCTGGTTACTCCGAAGACAACCCATTGGAAATAAATCTATGGTACACAACTAGGCACTACGGACCGCTCGAAGGAGAATTAGCAACTAACCTCAAAAAACAGATAGAAGAAACGGATATGGTTAACGTAACATTAAAAAGCAGTGGATGGGGAACATATGCCAGTAATCTAGATTCAGGAAAAATGAGACTATTCCTCTTAGGTTGGTACCCCGATTACTTAGACCCAGATGACTACATTGGTTCACCATTCTTATCTAAAAGTGGTTCCGAATCAACTGGTTCATTCTACAAAAAAGATCACGCACAAGAACTAATAGATCAAGAAAAAGCAATAACAGATAAAGAACAAAGAACCGAGATATTCGAAGAACTACAAACAATGTGTGCAAGAGACGTGCCTCTATTACCATTATTCCAAAGAACACAATTTGCCGGATTCCAGCCACATGTAAACAAAGAAAGCATAGTGATGGGTCCAGCACAAATATTTAGAGCAAGACTCCTAAACTCAGAGAACTGGAAAGAATAAAAACCTAAAAAACATTTTTTCATTATTTTTTTATTTTATAAATATAACCTGAGGAGATTTTAATGGGTGAAGGAAGAGGACTAGCCTCTTATATCTTAACGAGATTATTACTAGCAATTCCAACTGTACTAATATTACTAACAATTGTATTTCTTATCTTAAGAGTTGCACCTGGAGACCCAGCTCAGGCCATGCTTGGAGCGAAGGCACCTCCTTCACAGCTCCAGAAACTGAGACAACACATGGGGTTGAATAAACCAATTTATTTACAATACATTGACTACATATCTGGAATATTTCAAGGAGACTTAGGGAAATCATTCCAATTCAACACCCCAATGTGGGAACTAATTAAACCTAGGCTAATGGCGACACTAGAACTTGTCATATATGGCTTCACAATAGCAGTTGGATTAGGAGTTTTCTTAGGTAAGGAATCAGCAAAAAGAGAAGGAAGCTGGGGAGATTTCCTTGGAGACTTATATGGAATAACAATTTACGCTTTCCCAATATTTTGGATTGGAATAATGTGTCAATTAATATTTGGAGTGCAACTAGGTTGGTTACCCACTTCTGGTAGATTTGGGGCAATGGCTCCCCCACAAACAATCACTGGGTTATACACCCTAGATAGCTTACTACAAGGCCAAATAGATAAGTTCGTAATAGCAGCTAAACACCTAATTATGCCTTCTGCGGTTTTAGGGATTTATATATCCGGTATATTCACTAGAATAACAAGAACAAATATGTTACAGACACTAAAAGAAGATTATATAGAAGCTGCAGAAGCAAGAGGAATAAAAGAGAAACTAATAATAAGGAAATATGCATTAAAAAATGCTTTATTGCCATTAATAACAATAATGGGTTTACAATTCGCTTTAACTTTAGCAGGTGCAGTTTTAACTGAAGTAACTTTTAATTGGCCAGGTATGGCAGATTTTATTGTATCAAGAGCTATTGAAAGAGATTATCCAGCAGTACAAGCTACAGTAACAGTTTTTGCTATATTAGTAGCTAGTGTTAGTGTTTTAATAGATATAGGTATTGGTGTACTAGATCCAAGAATAAGATTCTAAAAGTGATTAATTATGTTAAAGTCTTTAAAACAAATAAAAAAAGAAATAAACACGGTATCAGGATATAAAATAATCATAGGGACTTTAATAGTCTTATTTTTCTTGTTTATAGCAGTGATGGCTCCCCACTTAACCCAATGGAACCCAGAAAAATCAGATGTAGGTCCCAGACTCGAAACCCCCTCAGATGAACATCCTTTAGGAACCACTTACCTAGGATTTGACTTATTCAGCAGAACATTATTTGGAACCAGAACAGCTTTATCAGTTGTTTTAGTAGCAACAGGAATGGCGATGTCAATAGGTGTACCACTAGGCCTATTTTCAGGATACATTGGGGGATATGGGGACAGAATAATGGTTTTAGTTACCGATGCATTGTATTCATTTCCTGGAATATTATTAGCTCTCTTAATAGCAGCTGTCTTAGGAGGAGGAATAATAAATGCCGCATTAGCTGTTTCAGTCGTATACATCCCACAGTACTTCAGAGTAATACGAAACCACGTAATGTCGGTGAAAGAAGAACTATACGTGAAGAGTGCAGAAGCCATAGGATCACCAAAAAGAGACACCATACTAAAATATATTTTTCCAAATGTATCACAATCAATTCCAGTTATACTAACACTAAATGCAGCAGACGGTGTTTTAACATTAGCTGGATTATCTTTTCTAGGATTTGGAATAACCCCACCAACCCCTAGCTGGGGCTATGACTTAAAAACTGCTTCAAGTTACTTAGGACTTGCAAAAACATATCCAGAAGTCTGGTACTGGAGCCTAGTTCCAGGATTAGCAATAGTTACTCTGATACTAGGATTTACATTATTAGGTGAAGGACTAAATGACATACTTAATCCAAAACTCAGGGAGGGACGAAGAAGATGAGTGAAAAATCAACAAAAGAAACAAATCTCGATATAAGAAACCTCAAAATACATTATAACCACGAAGGCAGAGATGAAGAAGTAAAAGCTGTTAGAGAAATAGATTTAGACATAAAAAAAGGAGAAATAGTTAGTTTAGTTGGAGAAAGCGGAAGCGGTAAATCAACCATAGGGTCCTCAATACTGAACCTGTTACCAAAAAACACCTTAACAGATGGAGAAATTTTTCTTGATGGAAATAATTTACTTGATTTATCTGAAGACGAAATAAGAGATATTAGAGGAAAAGATATCTCAAAGATTTTTCAGGATCCAATGGGTAGATTAAATCCTTTAATGACCATTGAACAACATTTTTTAGAATTATTGGAGGAACATACTGATTTAAGTGAAGAAAAAAGAATTGAAAGATCCATAGATGCTTTAAATGATGTTGGAATACCACCTAATAGGTTTGAGGATTATCCACATGAATTTAGTGGAGGAATGCGTCAAAGAATAATGATAGCTCTTGCTTTAGTACTAAATCCAAAAATATTGATAGCAGATGAAGCCACAACTTCTTTAGATGTTGTAGTTCAATCACAAATCCTTAATCTCTTGAGAGACGTAACCAAGAAATATAATACTTCAATTCTAAATATAACCCATAATTTAGGAGTTGTAGCTGAAATAAGTGATAAAGTAGTAGTATTATATGGTGGAAAAGTTGTAGAAAAAGGTTCAGCCGAAAAAATATTTCATCAACCACAGCATCCCTACACAAAAGGCTTAATTAATTCCGTTATAGGATTAGATACCCAGAACCTAGAATGGGTTGATGGAACTCCTCCAGACCTATCAAATCCACCAAATGGTTGCCCCTTCCACCCTAGATGCGAAGAAGTTACCGAAATATGTAAAAAAGAATTTCCAAATCAAAAAGAAGTTAATAAATCACACAAAACTTGGTGCCACCTATATTAAGGATTGATAATATGTCTAAAACAAAAGACATCAAATTATGGGTAAAAAACCTAAAAAAATATTATCCAACCATAGAAAACCCAATAAAGAGAATTATAAGAGGACAAAAATATGTAAAAGCAGTCGATGACATTTCTTTCGAAATCCAAAGAGGCGAAGTCTTTGGATTAGTAGGTGAAAGCGGTTCTGGTAAAACAACAGTAGGAGAAAATCTCTTAATGCTACAAAAACCTACTGAAGGACACTTATATTATGAAATTAATAATGAAACCAAACAAGAAATAATTGAAGCAGAAAAAAACGGAAATAAAGAAAAAATAAAAGAATATAACCAAAAATATTCACTTAAAGAAAGAAAAAACCTCAGAAAACTAAGAAAAGATATCCAAATGATTTTCCAGGACCCATCAGCAGCATTAAATCCATCGATGACTGTTTTTGAATCAATAATGCATCCAGCCAAGATACACAAAATAGAGAACTCGAAAGAAGAAAGAAAAGAAAAAGTCTATGAGATGATGAAAGAAGTTGGATTAACTCCAATAGAAAGATTCGAAGATGCTTATCCTAGAGATTTGAGTGGTGGAGAAAGACAAAGAGTAATTATAGCAAGAGCAATGATCTTAGAACCAACTTTTTTAGTAGCAGATGAACCAGTAGCAATGTTAGATATGTCAATAAGATCAAAAATACTCGATCTCTTAATGAAACTAAAAAAAGAATTTAACTTAACAATTCTATTCATAACACATGATTTAGCCACAGCAAAATTAATCTGTAATAGAATCGGCATAATGTATCTAGGAAAAATAATGGAGCTTGGAGAAACCAAAGAAATATTCAATAACCCAAAACACCCTTACACCAAATCATTACTGAGAGCAATACCAAAAGTAGATCCAAAAGAAAAAGAGAGAGACAAAAAACTTCCAGAAGGAGAAATACCTGACCCAATAGACATGCCACAAGGATGTCGCTATCACCCTCGCTGCCTTGATGCGACATCAAAATGTGGCTGGGGACCAAGAGATTTAAAGGAATACTTGGAAAATAATTTACTCGACATATACACCGAAGAAGAGATAGAAGAAATGGATATAAGTTTCGAAGAGAAAAAACAAAAAAATGAATTAGTGATTCCAGAAAAACCAAAGATGTGGGGATACATAAAAAATGAATCCAAAAAAGAAATTCCATTAATGAAAGCAATAAAAGAAATCAACCAAAACGAAAATAAAATGAAAATAAAATTCAAAGAACCTCAAGAACCAAAAAGAAAGGACACAGATGGAAGAACAGCTTGCTTCTATAACTAAAAAACAATAAAAGAAAAATCGATTCTAGAAATTACTTAAAAAAATTGTTGTCTAACTAAAAAAAATAAATAAGGGAATTAATTCATTCTATGAACGACATTAGCCACTCTTTTCCCTAACTCAAAAGCTTCTTCTTTGGATTGCTCATCAACTTCGTTTCCAACCGAAACAGCACCATAATGTCCACCTGTTCTTATTGGATCACCAACAACAACCATGTTATGAACTAACATTTGTTCTAAAATAGAGATCAGGGTAGTTTCATTTCCACCTGCTCGGTGATATGAACTAGAAAACGCTGCACCAACAACTTTATCGAGATCTCCTCTAATTGAATTAGTTCTCTCAAAGAATTCATTGATCTCAGGAGCCGGATTACCATAATAAGTAGGACTCCCAATCACTAATCCATCTAGTTCCTTTAATTCATCTTTTTCAACTTCTTCAATTCTTTTCAATTCAGCATCTACATCACTATCTCTTAATCCCGCGTAAACCTTTTTAGCCATCTCTTCTGTATTACCACTTTTTGTATAATACGCAACCAATACATTAGCCATAAAAAACACCTTCTTTAATCAATTGCTCTTTTTTTGAAACCAATAATACCTAATGGAACAAAAATCACTAATGAAATAAACATCCCAATTAAGCAAGCATTCAATGGTAAGGCACCTGTTTGTGGAGCAATCAAACTCCTAATCCCTTCACTTATATAAGTCAAAGGAATTCCTAATGTAACATAAAAAAATCCCTGATTTATCTTCATAATCTCTGAGATTGGATAAAAAGTGGCTCCGAAAAACATCATCGGCATCATTATAACAAACATGACCTCAAACATTATTTCAGGTGGCTTGAAAGTTGAACCAATAGCTAATCCCAATCCCCCAAAAATAATTCCGGAAGCCATGAAAATAAACAACAATCCACTTACGTTACTTAATGAAAGTGAAAAGAGATCAGGAAACAAGAAATTTGAAATAACTAAAACTGCTCCACCAGAGAAAATTCCTTGAAATGTTCCATAGGCAATTTTTTCTAAAGAAAGTGCCCACATATCTAGTGGCAACAAAATATGGGACCTAATCTCTTCATTGTGATCAAAGCTAAGAGCGATTTCACCAGCAACACTCCTCATACTCCCTAGCATAGTCGTCATTGAAATAATTCCAGGTACAAGTATCTCTGTGTACCCGCTTCTAAAACCAACATCCATCTGAGGTAGTAATAAGCCAAAGACAGCTAAGAAAAACAATGGCTGTCCTAGTATTCTAATTAAATTCCCTCTTATTTCTTTCCAAAAAACAAGCATATCTCTTTTGAAAACCGCATAAGCAGCAGTTAAACTCCAAATAAGTTCCTCTTTATTCATTCTAATTTCTCTCCTGTGATATCAATAAAAATGTCTTCAAGAGTTGGTTCACGAACATCTAGAGACAAAACACTAGTTCCATTTCTCTCAATACAAGAAACTATCTCAGGCCCCAATTTTTTACCTATCCTAGAGAAAATATGGAGTTCCATTAACTTAGATCCCTCAACTACATGGACATCACTAACAGTATCAAGTTCATTTAACCGATCCACTAAGTCATCAGGAATCTCCTCCAAACCGATCTTAATTACATTATCACCTGGTCCCTGGTTTTTTAATTCATCAGGACTGCCTCTTTCAACAATTTCTCCTTTGTTCATAATAGCTATTCTATCACACAAGGCATCAGCTTCTTCCATGTAATGAGTTGTCAAAAAAATTGTTTTCCCTTCATTGTTTAGTTTCTTGACCTTTTGCCAAATAGCTCTCCTCGCTTGAGGATCTAAACCCATGGTTGGTTCATCTAAGAAAAGGATATCTGGGTCATGTACTAATGCCCGTGCAACTAATAATCTCTGAAGCATTCCTCCACTATATCCTCTAATTGAATCATGGGCTCTCTCACTGAGACCTACCAAATCTATGACCTCTTCAATTCTATTTTTCTTGTCTTTAACCCCATATGCATCAGCCATGATATTTAGGTTCTCGTACCCAGTTAATTTCCTATCCAAGCTCCTATGTTGAGGAATAACTCCTATTTTTTTCTTAACAGCTAAAGGTCTTTCAATAACATCAATTCCATCTACAAAAACCTCACCTGAAGTTGGTTTCACCTCACTCGTTAGAACTCCAACAGTAGTAGTTTTCCCAGCTCCATTTGGGCCAAGTAAACCAAAAATCTCGCCACCAGTTACTTCAAAGGACACATCATTAACTGCTTTTATTTCTCCATAGTTTTTAACTAATCCGCTTACCTCAATCATTTAGTCATCACCAAAGAAAAAAACACAAATAACCTAAATTATCCTGAAACAAATAATTTATGTTTTTGCTTAACCAAAAAGAACTCAATTGGTTCTAAAAATAAAAAAATAATAAAAATAAATAAGCTAGATTAAGGGACTTTTTACATATAGCCGAGTCTTCTTAGTCTTTCCATTACTTTTTCTTTGTCTTGTGCTCTACCAGCTCTTTCTGTGTCAGCATCACTACTAACTTTTTGAGTACATGGTTCACAACCAAGTGAGCGATAACCTCTGTCATACATTGGGTTATATTTTAAACCATTTCTTTGAATATAGCTCCAAACATCGTCTTCACTCCAGTGGAGTATTGGGTGAACTCTAATGTGTGTTTCTCTTTCGGAGAAATAGTCTTCATTTCTTCTTGATTCTTGTTCATCCCATCGGATACCGTTTATGTGGCCGTCCACATCTAGTTCACTTAATGTTTCTTGAAAAGCAACGGTTTTGAGTAAATGACAACATGGTTCTCTGTCATCTGCTATATTGAATTCTTCCCAATCAATTTGATTTAACGCATTTTTGTTTACTTCGTTCAAATCATCTTTATAGACTTCTCCGTCTTTGACGTTTTTGAGGACATCTTCGTTTATTGCATTTATTAATTCAGCATCGTTTTCTTCCATAACTTCTTCGACGAAGTCATATACTTCCTTGAAATGTTGGCCTGTATCAACAAAAATGACTCTGAAGTCATCTATAACGTCTTTTACTAATTCAAGAGTAGTTAATGAATCTTTTCCTCCTGTAAATCCAACTGTTATGTTATTGAATCTTTTATTTGCTTTTTTTAATGTTTCTTTTGATTTTTTGACCTTATCTTCCAAGTCTAGGTTATATAATTCTTTATCCATTTTATTAGCCCCAAAAAATTTATTCTAAATACCCAAGTGATTTTAGTTTCTCTTTTACGTCTCCTTCGCCGGCTGAAATAGTTTCTCTAGAGATATAAATAATGAATTCAGATACATTTCTGAATCCTGTGTCTTCTATCTCTTTTTCTATTTTGTCATACAGTTCTTCAGGAATACTGACAGTTTTGTAATCCATGCCAAACAACATAATGATATATAAGCATAAAAATCTAATGGTTCTAAAATATTTAATTACATATCATTATGTCTTAATTAAATATTATGAAATCACATATCTAAAATATCTCTTAGTTCAAACAAAGAATCAACAACAAAATCAGGATCACAATAATCTCCATCGATCCCACGATCAACCAAAACACTCAAGAAACCAGCACCCTTACATCCTAAAACATCATGTTGTGGCGAATTACCAACATATGGTCCCTTCTCCCCTGCTCTGGCATAAGCCACCTTAAAAATTAAAGGATCCGGCTTCGCAAAACCAACCTCACCAGAAATAATAACTTCATCAAAAACCTCATCCAACTCAAGTTCATAGATCTTTTGTTCCTGAGATCTCTTAGGGCCATTAGTAATCAAAACCAATTTATCATCAACATCATCCAATACACTAGCATCATCATATAACTCAAGATTACTAAGAACCTTATCATTATAAGAAAAAGCTAATTCCTCAGCCAAATCTTCATCGAATACATCATTATTTTCCAATAATTCTCTAAAAACCGGGACCCGATCTTTAACCTTGCCCTCGCTTAAAACACTTTGATGCGCCTCCAAATAATCATATCTATCCACATCTTCTAAGCCATAATCAGTTAAACACTTTTCAAGTATCTTTTCCCTAGAATTTCTTACACGACAAAGAGTACCATCCAAATCAAAAAACAAAGTCATTTAGGATCTTAAAAATTTCTTTCCACCAAAAAGTTCCCCATCTCACATAAGAGATCTTTTTCTTCTGAATCAGGTAATTTACCTAAACTATCGATAGCTTCATTAGCTAATTCATCTTTTCGGTCTTCAGCGTATTTAATTGAATTATTTTCCTTTAACGACCTTATAGCCTCTTGAACCTCCTCATTTGTTGTTTCTTCCCTGTCTTTATCCAAAATATTTATTAATTCATTTCTTTTTTCTTTATCAGCTGTTTTTAAATAATGTACAACCATCAAACTTCTTTTTCCTTCCCGGATATCATTTCCTATCATTCCTCCTCTTCCTTTTCCTTCGCTGAAATCCAATAAATCATCTGTTATCTGAAAAGCAGGTCCAATTTTTCTCCCAAATTCATTCATAGCTTCTCTGATTTCTTCACTTGCTTCACCAACAATAGCTCCTCCTTTAACACTTGCACCAACCAAAGCACCTGTTTTCTTCTGAATCATCTCCATGTAGTCACTTTCATCTATATCAGGTTTTTTTCTAGAATTAATGTCCATTGCTTGTCCCTCCATTAACTCTGTAACAACCTTAGACAATAATTTCATTAACTTAAATGACTTCTCATATGATAAACCAACTTCTTTACTCCTAGCAGCAGAAACAAATCCTTTAGCAAACATTCCATCTCCAACATTAATAGCTCTTGGAATGCCAATTTTTTTCCAAAGCGCTAACTCATCTCTCCTGTACTCATCTTCATCTTCAATATCATCATGAATTAAAGAAAAGTTATGAATAATCTCAATCGAAGCAGCAAAAGGAAGAGCTTTTTTTCTTTCACCACCAACAGCTTCACAGACCAATAAACAGAGAGCAGGTCTCCATCTCTTCCCCCCAGTCTCTAGGTGATAATAAACCTCATCATATAAGTGAGCTATTTTATGTTCTCTTGGAATAACTTTCTTTATTTCTTTATCAATAACTGGCTTAAGTTCTTGTATGGTTTCCCAAATACCTTGGTTTTTTACTTCCATGAATATCCTTACCTGAAAACAATTTGGCCCAAATAAATTATTTCTTTTTAAATTTTAAGCTAAGAACCCCATTTTTGTATTCCCTCTTAAGAGACTCTTCTTCCACTTTTTCCGGTAAATCCACTTTTTTCGAATAACTATTGGTTTCACCATCAGCTTCAATTAATAGTTCCTTATCCCTTACCTCAATCTCTATGTCTTCTTCTTCGATTCCTGGGATTTCAGCTGTAACCAATACATTATCCTCTTCCTCAAAAACATCAACTAAAGGTTCTCTTTCCTTACTCTCTACATCATCACCAAATGTATTGATTCTTGTTTCTCCACTAGGGCTTTTTCTCACAGAAAACCCAAAATGAAATGGTTTTTCGCTAGAATACTCTCTTTTTTCATTCAAAGCTTTCCTAAAATCTTCTTGATCAATATTCCCAAAGACTTCACTCACTTCGTCAAATAAAGTACCCATTCCTCTAGTGCTTCTTGTCCCACCAAAAAAATCCTCTAACATTTTTTTAAATAATTCATCAAATGGATCCTTATCTCTTCGAGTCATATTTATTCAACAAGATGTATATTCTATTACTAATAAAAACTTATCGAAACCGAGGCCTTACTTAACTTCAATACTTTCGGTTTCGACCTCTTCCTTTTCAACCCTAATTTCTAGAACACCGTTTTCAAGAGAGGCTTCTCCTTTTCCCTTAATTTTTTGAGGTAAATGAATATCTTTACTGAATTCCCGACAACGACCATCTTCAGCGTATTCAATATCTTTTTTTTCTCTTTTCCCACTAACATGTATTTTTTGTTTTCCATCAAAAACCTCTATTTCTAGTTCATTTTTATCAAAGCCACCTACATCTGCAACAACCACAAAATAATTATTTTCTTCATAAACATCTATAAATGGCATAAAAATAGATTCAAGTTTCCTACTAACCCAACCACGTAATTCAAGGTCCTCATTCTTCATTAAATCCTCAATAACTCTTTTTAAGGAATCAGAGCGTAGTGCTTCAATCAACAATTTCTTTTTCATAGTAATTTAAATTCTTCTTACATTCCAAAAAAACTACGTAAACAGTAGACAATGATTAAGATTGATGAATTCAACCTCAGAGTGGGTGGAGAAACACAGGCCCCAATCACTTCAAGAAGTAGTTGGCAATCAAGAATCACGAAAAAAACTCCGAAAATGGGGTGACGAATGGGAAAAAGGTAGACCAAAGAATAAAGCAATTAGATTAGTAGGTCCACCAGGAGTAGGTAAAACAACATCAGCGTATGCTTTAGCTAGAGAAAAAAACTGGGAAGTCATGGAACTAAATGCCAGTGACAAAAGAACAAAATCGATAGTCCAGAGATTAGCAGGTGGAGGCGCTAAGTCAGGGACATTAGGAGAAGGAACAAAAGGAAAAAGACTGGTCATAATAGATGAAGCAGATAACTTACATGGAACAAGTGATAGAGGAGGGAAAGGAGCTATAACGAAGATAATAAAAGAGACCAATCAACCGATTATATTAATCGCTAATGATGAATACTCGATGTCAAAGGGCATGAGACGGAATACAAAAAAAATTGAATTCAAAAACCCAAACCAAAACGAAATAATAGAGGCCTTAAAGCGAATTGTCAAAAAAGAAAACATAAAAGCATATAAAAACGCTCTAAGAGAAGTTGCGAGAAATGCATCCGGAGATGTTCGAGGAGCTATAAATGACTTACAGACAATAGTTGAGGAATTAAGAACAGAGGGAAAAGAAAAAATAAGAAAAAAAGATGTTAAAGAACTAGGGAAAAGAGATAGAGAAGAAAATATATGGAAATTACTTAATTCCGTTTACAGAAAAACCGATTTTGATTACTTAAAAGAAGTTAAGAGGGATTTAGATACTGATATAACACCAGATGACTTGCTTCATTGGATAGATGACAATGTACCTAAAAAAATGGAGGGAAAAGAACTTTTTGGGATAATGAATTCTTTAACAAAAGCTTCTAATTTCTTAGCCAGAACAAATAGAACAAATAACTACTTATTCTGGAGCTATGCAAGCGAATTAATGACATATGGCGTCATGGTAAATAAGCCCTTCAAATCCGCACCTAAATACAGTGGCCCAAAAGTATTTAGGCGATTATCTAAAGCAAGTTCCGCATTAAAAGAACAAAAAAAGGTTTCGAGAAAAATAGCTAATAATTACCATTTTTCTGAGCAAAGAGCAGACAAATTAATTCCTTACCTCAAACAAATATTTAAAAACGATAAAACAAGAGCAGCTGAAATCTCAAAGGAATTAAAATTTGAATTAGAAGAAATAGAGTATTTGGGAGGAGATGAAGAGATTCTAGAAAAGAAACAAAAAACCGAAGAAACTGAAGAACAAAAAGAACAAAATCAGATATCTCTAGGTGACTTCGGATGACTCTATTAGTAAAAAAATATGTTCCAAAGAACCTAGAAAACACTTCCTTTCATAAAAAAGAAGCTCAACAAATAAAGAAACAAATAAAACAAAATGGCTTACCCCACCTCTTGATTTCAGGAGTCGAAGAAGCAAATAAAGAAGATTTTTTGTTTGCAATAGCACACACAGTTTTTGGAGAAAACATAGAAAACAACGTCGAATTTTGTAGCGTAGCAGAGTTCTTTTCCACAAGCAAAACCTAAAACAAGATCCAAAATATTCAAGGTATTTTGAAGAAGCTAAAGAAGAATTAAATCGAATATATAATAGATACGACATAGATAAAAGAGCCAGCACAGTTAGCAAAGAAAATGGTTTCAAACAATACATAAAATCAGTTTCCGGAAACGAAGTTGTTGGAGAAAACGAATACAGGTTCTTTGTTTTATATGAAGCTGATAGATTAACTAGAAACGTTCAAAGTTCACTAAGAAGAATGATGGAGAATTATAGCTCAACAACTCGATTCATTTTCTTACTCGAAAACCCAACAACTTTGATACCTGCAATCAGATCAAGATGCCACACAATAAGTCTTAGTAAACCAAGTGAAGAACAAGTAAAGAAAAAGCTAAGAGAAATCACCAAAAAAGAAGAAATTAAATTAAGTGAAGATGCATTAGACGCAATAATTTATTTAACAAACAATGATTATACACAATCATTGAATATAATAGATTCTATAAAAAATAAGAACCAAGAAATAACAATAAAAGAAATAAAGGAGTTCTTAGAAGAAATTAAAATAAAAAATTACGAAGAAAGCATCAAGAAAGCAATAAAAGGTGAAGTAAAAGAAGCTATTAATTTAATTGATGAATTAATTTTTGAAGAAAACACAAAATTCAGTGAATTAATAAAAGAATGGAGAAAACAGATCCATAACTTATCGATTAATCAAGAAACAAAAAAAGAACTATTACTAAAGCTAGCTGAATTCGATAAAGATGTCCAAGAACTGCCTAGAGACCCGAATCAGATGAAGAAACTTGGAAGAACACATTACGAAAAATATCTTTCCTCAATACCACAGCAATAAACTAAAAAAAAGAACCAAAATAACTTATTATAAAAACACAAATCGGTTTAATACAATGACAGAAGTAAGATTTATAGATTTTTATTCTGATTGGTGCCCTCCATGCAAGAAACAGTCTCCAATAATTGATGAACTAAAAGAAGAATATAAAGACGTAAAATTCGAAAAAATCGATGTAGACGAAAAACAAGATATGGCAACAAAATACGATGTAAGAGCAATACCAACACTAATTATTGAATGTGGAGACCAAGTGGAAGAAAGATTCGTAGGTTTAACTAATAAAAAGACACTAAAAAAATCACTTGACGAAGTTATCTCTAATTGTTAAAAAAAGGGCCTGTAGCTCAGCTTGGCAGAGCGACTGGCTCTTAACCAGTTAGCCAGG
>CAYPLQ010000023.1:0-960 GCA_964411605.1 uncultured archaeon
ATTCCTTGTTTAGTAAAACACTTTTTCCTTTTCTTTCAACTAAGCTAACATATTCTCCAATGAAAGGAAGTTTTTTGAGTAAATCAAAATTCAGTGCGATGAAGAAACCTACAACTATATCGACATAAGCAATTGAAAAAGCCATTGTTGCTGGATGTATCCCCAACCCCACCCCCATAGGAATAACCGACTCTTTACCGAGAGGAGGTAGAAAGTAAAGAGTCATCAATGGAAAAAGGATGTTCCATTCAAAAAACAAAAAAACAAATGTAAAATAGATTCCGGCAAACATAAAGGGCAACGAAAATTTTGTTAAAAAAACCCAAGTCTTTTTTTTCTCTAACCGATACCTCAGTTTTTGAGATATTTTTTTTATTTCCTCAATCATATATCGATCAAAAATTGATTTTTTTTAACTAGGTTTCTTAAATTTTTAGGTTTCTTGGATATATTTTTTTTATAATGAAGAAATTGTTTTCTTTCTTACATGAAATTGATGGAGATGACGAAAACGAAAAAATAAGAGAGCGTGTAGTTGAAAAATTTGGGGGTAGAGGCAAAAAAGCGATTAAAGGAGTGGAAGAGAGAAGAGTTAAGAAATACAAGGATTTCTGGGTTGTTGTAGGAGAAAAAGAACACATTGTTGTAAACCACAGGTTCTGTAGTTGTGAAGACTACTTATATAATGTTTCTTCCGTAGCCCCAGAAGCTTCTTTATGTTGGCACAGCATAGCAACGAAACTAGCTGAGTTCTTAGATTTATTTGATGAGATAAGTGATTGGTACCTAGATTACCAAAAAAATTTGCTTGACTAAGTGATCTAAAGACTTTGATTCTGTATCAAATTGTTCTTACTTATCTCCACATAATTCTGTGAAGTTTCTTAGTAGTTTTAGTCCTTGTTTCCCTGATTTTTCTGGATGAAATTGTACTCCATAGTAGCTTTCTCTTGATATAGC
>CAYPLQ010000023.1:992-1455 GCA_964411605.1 uncultured archaeon
TATTCCATATCTGCATTCAGCGATAACATCTTTTCTAAATTCTGTGTCTGGGTAAAATGAATGAGCGAAGTAAAAATATGGTTTTTTTCCTAAACCCTTGAAAAGAGGGTTCTCTTTTTTGATTTCTATGTTGTTCCAACCAATGTGAGGGACTTTAACTTTTTTTGGTAAAGATATGACTTCTCCTCTTATGATGTCCAAGCCATTTAATTCTTTTTCACCCTCATATCCCCTAGTTAAAGAAAGCTGCATCCCTAAACATATGCCTAAAACTGGTTTTTTTTGCCTTAAAAAATCATAGATTTGTTTTTTATATTTTTCTAGGTTCTTTATTCCATCTCTAAATGCACCTACTCCAGGAATAATTAAGGCATTCGCTTCCTTTATCTGAGAAGTGTTAAAAAAGCGCTTGAAAAAGTTGGTGCAGACGCAGAAGTCACTAAGAACCGAGAAGAGATAAAGG
>CAYPLQ010000023.1:1465-5910 GCA_964411605.1 uncultured archaeon
TTTTTCAAGCGCTTTTTTAACACTTCTCAGATTCCCTAATCCATAATCAATTATCGCTATGTTTGTCATTAAAAAATCACTTTAGTTCCTCAATAATTTGCTTCATAAAAAAAGGTAAATCATCTGGTTCTCTAGAAGTGATTAAGTTTTCATCAACTACAACTCGTTTATCTTGGAAAACCGCTCCTGCATTCTCTAAATCATCTCTTATTGACCAATAACATGTTGCTTTTCTTTTTTGTAATTTATTTGCACTCATCAATAATTGAGGGCCATGACAAATTGCTCCTATCAATTTATTTTCCTCATTAAATTCCTTAACTAATTCAATGGTCTCTGGAGCCTCAATTCTTAGGTGTTCTGGGGATTTACCTCCTGGAATAACCAATAAATCAAAATCACTTGAGTCAACTTCTTTTATTGATAAATCAGGTTCTATTAATGTATCCTGCTTACCTAATATATCTTCCTTATTTGGAGTGGCTATTTTTACTTTAATTTCTTCTTCTAATAACCTATATAAAGGATATCTTAATTCTATGTCTTCAAATCCATCTGCTGCTACAATTAAAGCCTTCATCTCAAGTATTTATTTATTTCTTCAATAAATTATTATTTTTCATTTATTCTTTGTATTCTTTTGACAATTCATAGTATTCTTTAGCACGTTCTTTTATCATTTTTTTCTCTTTTTCTGTTGTTTCTCTAACAACTTTTCCCGGAACCCCCATAACAACCGAATTAGGTGGAATAGTTTTTTCTTCTGTAACCAAAGATGCGGCTGCAACAATGGAATTTTTACCAATCTCTGCATCTGTTAATACATTTGAATTCATACCGATTAAACAATTCTTATTTATTTTGGCTCCGTGTACAACAGCGGAATGACCTACTGTTACTTCATCACTAATTAATGTTTCTTCATTTCCTTTTGAATGTAGAACACAGTTGTCTTGGATATTGGTTTTCTCTCCAATTTTTACGTAGGAATCAGCTCTTATCGTAGCATTTGGCCAGATACTAGAATTTTTTCCTATCTCTACATTTCCTAAAACAACAGCGTCATTTGATATGTAGACAGAAGAATCTATTTTCATATCGATCTAAAAAAAATAAAAAAGAAAAAAATTTTTTTTATTTGTTTCCTTCATACCCTGGTATCTCTTGTGGTCCTTGATAATTTGTTTTCTCTGCCAAACCAGCTAAGACCTCGGGGTTGCTTGCCGTTGTCATGTCACCTAACTCATCGTCCTTAACTAAGCCTTTTAGGAACCTTCTTATTATCTTTCCACTCTCGGTTCTAGGTAGGTCTTCGACGAAATAAGCTGCGTAGGGCGTAGCTACTGGACCAACTTTTTCTCTTACTACATCAACAATTTCTTTTTTTAGGTCTTCCGAGGATTTTGCTCCTTTTTTTAATACAGCAAAGACTGCTGGTACTTCTCCTTTTACGTCATGTGGTTTTGGAACTACTGCAGATTCTGTTACTTGTTCTAAACTATCTACTGCGTCTTCTATTTCTGCTGAACCGAGTCTATGTCCTGCTACTTCTAGAACATCGTCTATTCTTCCAGTAACTTCTATTAAGTTTTTATCACCTACTTCCATGTCTTTTTTTACTCCTCCGTCTCCTGAGAAATATATTTTGTCTCCAAATTCACTGAAGTATTCTTCTTTGTATTTCTCTGGGTTCTGATAAACTCCTCTTAGCATTCCTGGCCCAAAATTTGGTCCTTTTATAGCTATTTCTCCGCTTTCCTTTGCATCTACTGGTTCTCCGGTAGCGTCTAAGACGTCGTAACCGATTCCTGGTAATCCTGGACCTGCTACTCCCGGAACAAATGGACCGATTCCTGGGAGTGAGGTTAATAGTATTCCACCTGTTTCGGTTTGCCAATAGGTATCAACTATTGGGCAACGTCCACCTCCGACTTTTTCGAAATACCAATTCCATGTATCTGTGTCTATTGGTTCTCCAACTGATCCTAGAATTCTTAAGGAACCTAGGTCATGTTTTTCTACCCATTCATCTCCTTCTTTTCTCAAAGACCTGATAGCTGTTGGTGCTGTGTAGAATTGTGTTGCGCCGTTTTCTTCTATTATCTTCCATAATCTATCGGGTTCGGGATAAGTTGGTGATCCTTCGTACCATACTTCTGTTGCTCCTAGTGCTAATGGACCATATAGTGAGTAACTATGTCCTGTTATCCAACCTATATCCGCTGTTGAGAAAAATACGTCGTTTGGATCAACATCAAAGATCCATTTCATTGTTATAGCTGCTTGTGCTCCATATGCTCCACATGAGTGTTGTATTCCTTTTGGTTTTCCTGTTGTTCCTGATGTGTATAATAGGAACCCGGTGTCTTCTGCGTCTATTGGTTCTGGTTCACAATGTCCTTCTGATTCTTCCATTAAGTCACTGTAGAAATGATCTCTGTTTTCTTTCATTGGTGGTTCTGCATCTGCTCTATTAACAACTACGCAGTTTTCGGCTTCTACTTCATCTAATACTTCTCCTATCCTTGATTTTAGTTCAATTACATTTCCTCCTCTGTAGAATCCGTCAGCTGTTATTAAAGTCTCTGAGCCGGCGTCTTTCATTCTTTCTTTTACTGCGTTTGGACTGAATGCTGTGAACACAATAGAATGCCAAGCACCAATTCTTTGACAAGCTAATGCTGCAACAGCCGTCTCTGGAATCATTGGCATCCAAAAAGTCACTGCATCGCCTTTTTCTACGCCCATATTCTTTAAAGCTTTAGCGAATTCGTTTACTTTTGAATAAAGTTCTTGATAAGTTAAAACTCTTTTTTCTTCGTCTAGGGGTTCTGGTTCCCATATTATTGCTGCTTTGTTTCTTTTGTCTTCTAAGTGCCTATCTAAGCAATTGTAGGATAGGTTTGTTTTGCTTCCTTTGAACCAGTTAAAGTAGGGAGGTTCCCATTCCATGTCTTCTTCCCAGTCTTCGAACCAATCGAATACTTCTTTAGCTTGCTTTGCCCAGAACCTCTGTGGATTTTCTCTTGCTTTTTTGTATATTTCCTTATCTGAGATATTTGATTTTTGTTTTAAGTCTTCTGTAGGCCAATATACGTTTTCTTTCTCAGGGTCTTCTTTAACCCATTGTTTCCCATAATTTTCTAATTCACTACCAGTGTTTTCTCCCATTTTTTACCTCAACTCCTATTTTTAATGATTATTTATTAAAAATTCTATTCCTTTCTTCTGTGTGCAAGCGCCATGAATTTCTTGGCTTCACCATAATCATCAGTAACAAAGCTAACTAATATTCCTGCTATTATTGCTGCTGGAAGACTGTAGAGAGCTGGATTAACTAATACTGGTATTCCAAGTATTGAAGGCATTCCCATTAAGTTTCCTCCAACGAAGATAACTGAAATCACCAATCCTGTTATCATTGTTGCTACTGCACCTTCTCTTGTGTATTTTTTCCACCAAACTGACATAAAGAGTGTTGGGAAGAAAACGCTTGCTGCTATACCAAAGGCTAATGTCACTAGGAAACTCACGTTCTGGTCTCTTAATGCTATTGCTAACAATACTGCCAATGTTCCAGTTGCTGCAATGGATAATTTAGCTATAAATACTTCTTTTTTCTCAGATGGGTTCTTATTTATTAGTTCACCATAGAAGTCATGTGTTATTGTAGTACCAATTGTTATCAATAATCCTGCAGTTGTACTTAGTATTGCACAAAATGCTCCTCCAATTGCTATTCCCATTAGAGCTGGGCCTCCGACTAATTCACCTAATAATGGAACTGCCATGTTTTTAGCTACTGATGCTTCTCCTGTTAGGAAATATCCCAAGATATCTGGGTATAGGAGATGCATTGCTGCTATTCCTACAAAAACAGTCATTATGTAGAATATGCCTATTGCGAACAATACTCCTATTGTGCTTGTTCTAGCATCCTTTGGTTTATCGACTGTGTAGTATCTTTTTAGGACATGTGGTAGACCGGCTGTTCCAAATACAAGTCCTGCTGCTAAAGCGAAAATATTCATCCAATCAGGCGCAAATGTTCCCGGTGTAAGTGCATGAGGTTGTCCTCCAGTTATTCTTTCTCCCAAATAATTGATTACGCCGTCTGGTGTCATTGAGGATAATTGTTCAGTTGATATATCTATTACATGAGAAAATTCATTTGCAACAAGTTGTGGAGGTATCATTTGTTTTCCTTGAGTTAATATAGCTCCAAAATTAAATCCATAGTATCCTGCAGCTGTTAATAAGAGAATTATTAGCATTGCTCCCCATAAGACAACAGCTTGAATAACTTGGTTGTAGGTTGTTGCTCGCATTCCTCCGAGGGTTACGTATGTTATAACTATTGCTCCAATCACTATTTCGGCAAAGACATATTCCCAACCCAATAGTAGTTGCAGAAGTGCTCCGGCACCTACTAGTTGTGGAACAAC
>CAYPLQ010000023.1:5920-9713 GCA_964411605.1 uncultured archaeon
TACGACGCTTCCAAGCATTCCTCCTGTTCTCAAAAATTTACTTTCTTCAAATCTTGTTGTTAATATCTCTGGTGCAGTGAACTTTCCAATTTTTCTTAATGGAACTGCTAATAGTGCCAATAGGACAATGTATCCTCCGAAATATCCCATTGCGTCCCATGTTTTATCTATTCCTAGAACTGCTATTGCTCCTGCTACTCCTAAGAAACTGGCTGCGCTTAAATAGTCTCCTGTTAGTGCTAATGCATTTTGTAGCCATGAAATTTTTTGTCCTGCTATATAAAACTCTGATGTTGTTCTTGTCCACCTTCTACTATACCATGCTACTCCTAGTGTTACTCCAACTAATAAAAGGACTATTATTAATGGAACTAATGCTGCCATTTTTTATTCCTCCCTTGGTTTGTCATATTTCTTGGCATATTGATTGAACAATATAGCCGTTACCCATCCGAGTGGGAATATCAATAAAACCCAAATTATCGCTGTATTCAAGCCAAACACTAATTCTGATGTCGCTAAATCACCAAAAAAAGATGTCATTGTCCCAAACAAAAAATAAGGAACTAGAAACGCTAGTAATGTCCCAAAAGCTAACACTAATTGTTTTCTGATTTCTAAGTCAGCCATAGCAGTGTCTGATATGTCTAATTCTTCTATTTCCTCTTCCATTTCCTCTTCAATTGTTGGAGCTGGTAATTCTTTGGCTATCTCTATTATGTCGGCTAAATAATCGTCGTTTCTTGTTCTTGTAACCAACACTGGGTATTCTGTGTTCCTTACCACTCCTTCAGCTACACTTCCTAGTGCTAGTCTTTCAAGCCCTGATCGACCTGCGTTTCCTAAAACTATTAGGTCTGGTTCTATTTTTTTTGCGTATTCAAGGATTGAGGCAACAACTGGTTCTCCTCTAATCTCTTCTTTGATCACGTTTACATTCACTTTTTTGCCGTATCTTTCTGCTACGTCTGCTCCTCGAGATCTTACTTTCAAGAATTTTTCTTCTGCGATATCTTCTTGCATTTTTTCTAGTGGCGTCATTGGTGCTTTTTCTTTAACTGTTAGGGCATGTACTTCTGCATTTCTCTCTTTTGCTTCTTCCATAGCCATTTTTGTTGCTGTTAATGATGGTTTTGAGCCATCTGTCGCTAATAAGATTTTTTTCTCCGCCATTTATTTTCCCTCAACTGATAAACATCACGATTTTTCATGATGTTTCTATTTATCATGATAAATAATTATATTTATAAAGTTTTTGGAAAAAACCAAAAAAAGAAAATCTTCAAAAAAATAAAGAAAAAAGGATTAACCTACTAATCCTATCTTTTTATTGACTTTATTTCCTAAATAAAAAAACAAAATAGCTAAAACAAAGAAAACTCCACCAAACCCAACAAAAACAAATAATCTCCCTATAGACTTAGGTAAAATCAAAAAAGCAACAAAACAAATTATAGATAAAAGACCCGTTATAATAGCTCCTTGATAAAATCTTTCTGATTCAATACTAAAGTTCATTTTATTTTAACCTGTAAATAACTTTAAGGAATCTAGAACATTTAAATTTTTCTATATTAAAAATAAATTAAATAAAGGAGCGAAAATTGAAAAAACCAATAGCTTTATCTATAGCAGGCTCCGATTCAGGTGCGGGAGCAGGTGTCCAAGCTGATTTAAAAACCTTTTCAGCACTAAACATCTATGGAGTCACTGTAATCACTTCAGTAACCTCTCAAAACACAAAAAAAGTACAAGACTCAATAAACTTACCTACATCAAATATAAAATCACAAATACAGGCCATTAACTCTGACTTTAATTTAGATGCAATAAAAATAGGTATGCTTAACTCCAAAGAAATCATTAAAACAGTTTCTTCAGAAATAAAAGATTTAAACGCTCCAATTATTTTAGATCCCGTGATGGTGGCTGAGTCAGGAGATGCTCTGATAAAAGAAGAAGCAATAAATTCACTAAAAAATGACTTATTTGGAAAAACCGAACTCGTAACCCCTAACAAATCGGAGGCAGAAAAACTTTCAAACAAAGAAATAAAATCTAAAAAAGATATAAGGTCTGTATGCGAGAACACCATTGATCAGGGTGCAAAAAATGTATTAATAACAGGTGGTCACCTAGCCGGAGACGATTACTTTTTTGATGGAAAAAATCTCACTAAAATACCTGGAGAAAATCTAAAAATAAAAAGCCATGGCTCCGGTTGCACTCATTCCTCGGCAATTGCTTCCTTTCTAGCAAAAGGAAATAAGTTAATAGATTCTATTAGAAAAGCCAAGAATTTCACAAATACTGCGATAAAAAAAAGCCAAAAGATTGGAAAAGGAAATAGGCCTGTTAATCAATTTTATAGTGTACTAAATAAAAGTGACAAATTCAAAGTTTTATTTAACATAAAAAAAGCCTTAAACAATATTGAAGAAGATTTCTATAAACTTATTCCTGAAGTTGGTACAAATGTTGGGATGGCAACCAAATTTGCTGAAAATAAAGAAGAAATTGCAGCTATTCCAGGTAGAATTGTTTCAAAAAACACTAAACACAAAGTCGTTGGTTGTCCCTCTTTTGAATCCTCTGACCACATAGCTAGGTTAATATTGAAAGTTAAAGAATTTGATGATGAAATTAGGGCAGCTGCAAACATAAAATTTAGTGAAGACATTTTGGAGAAAATTAATAAATTAGATCTAACACTCTCTTCTTTTAAAAGAGAAAGTGTTCCTGAAAAAGACACTATGTCTCATGGAGCTGAAAAGGCGATAATTAAAAATAACGGTGTTGTACCAGACATAATTTACGATGAAGGTGGAGTTGGAAAAGAACCAATGATTCGAGTATTTGGAAAAAAAGCAACTGATGTTGTTGAAGAAATTAATCAAATAAATAAATTATTTTAATTCCATTTTGCTTTTCTAATCATTGAATTAGTTATAGGGCCTCTACGAATTATTTCATCGTTTTCCAAATCATACACCGTGCTAGGAACATCGTATTTTGATTTACCTCCAAATAATTTTGTTTCAACATCTATATCTATTTCAAAAAAAGACCTAGGTGGTTTATCTCCTGTAATGTTCGCACTAGTAGAAGTTATGGGTGAGTCAAACTTATCTATTAACTTCAATGCAACCCAATTATCTGGGTACCTTATTCCGATCTTTTTTCTTCCCGAAACCAAAATATCCGGGACTTTAGGTTTTTTTTCAACAAGAAAAGTAACTGGTCCAGGTAAAATTTTTTTAATTACATTTTCTTCTTCCTTATTGATGTAAGCTACTTTATTTATCATTTCCCAATTAGAAACTGCTATAGAAATAGGTTTTGTTGATGGCCTGTTTTTTTTCTTAAAAACTTTTTTAATTGCTTTTTTAGAAAATGCATCCGCACCTAAACCATAAACTGTTTCAGTCGGATACACAATTACTTCTTTTTTTCTTAAAGACGAAATAGCTTTTTTGAGCATTTTCCCAAAAAAAGAATATAGGTTGTTGTTATATTAAAAAATAGGATGAAATGTTTTGCTGTTGTGAGAGCGGATAATGAAGGAAAATTAAAAACCGCTATATCTGATTTGGAAGAACATGCAAACTTAGAAATAAGCGAGGATCCTAAAAAAATAGATTCTGGAAAAGCCGATGAGGTTTTAGTTAATGTACTGAACTCCCCCTTAAAGAAAGAATGTTCGGACGCAGCTGTTTGTAAATTAAAAGAAAATCCTTCAAAGGCCATTAATACTATTAAAGGAATTCATCCACCTGCTCACGTAGTTGTTGTA
>CAYPLQ010000023.1:9723-13625 GCA_964411605.1 uncultured archaeon
GTAAGTGAAAGACATGATGTCTTTGGTGACTTAAAAAATTCCTACCCCAAATTAGAGAATTTCGAGACTTGATTAGGTTTGTTTTAATTCGATTCCTAGGAAGCGCTCAAGTTTGCTAACTACTTTTTCCTCAGGTAGTTTACTTCCTTTTTCTAGTTTACTGATTAAAGAACTTTTTTCGTTTATTTTTTGAGCCAATTCATCTTGTTTTAAGTCCTTTTTTTCCCTGGCTCTCTGAATTCTTTTTGGGTAATCTTCAACTAATTCACCCATTTCTTCATAGAATCCGCTGCCTGATTTGCTCTCAGATCCTTTAGAAGAGGTCTTAGTGGTTTTAACTTTTGTTTTTGAAGAAGTGGTTTCTCTTTTTTCGGTTTTATTTTCCTTGACTCTAGTTCCTAATTCACTACATTTCCCACAGACAGACATTTCGGATCCTTCGATTTTTATTTTTATCCCATTGTTTATTTGTTTTCCACATATTTCACATTGCATTTTTTTATTCCACCAGTTGACGAAAGTATCACATTAAAAATATATGCTTAGAAACCTTAAGTACTGTCGGGATATTAATGGAAGACAAAGAATATCAAAAAGACGAGGAGGAGATGGATAATTTCTCCAAGTATTTGTTGGATAGAGTGAAGCAATTGGAAAACAGATGCGAAGAACTAGAGAGTACTAAAGAAAATTTTGAAAACAAAATGAAAAATGAAGAAGACAAAAAAATCAAATTTAAAAGAAAATCTAGAAAACTTAAAAGTGAATTAGAAAGACTAAAAAAACCTCCTTTAGTAGTTGGAACCGTTGTAGATGTATTAAAAGACAATAAATTAGTAGTTAAAAGTACAACTGGCCCAAAATTTGTTGTGGATGGATCAAATATAATTGAAGAAAAAGAAATTGAACCAGGTTCAAGGGTAAGCTTAAATCAACAATCACTTGGGATAGTTGACTCTTTACCTTCTTCAAAAGACCCTAATGTCCATGGAATGGAAGTAATTTCTTCTCCTAACCTCGGTTATGAAGATATTGGTGGTTTAAATAACCAAATTACTGAACTTAAAGAAACAGTAGAATTACCATTAAAAAAACCTGAAAAATTTGAGAAAGTAGGTATCGAACCACCTAAAGGGGTTTTGCTCTACGGCCCTCCTGGCACCGGGAAAACAATGATGGCGAAAGCAGTTGCAAATCGAACCGAGGCTACCTTTATTAGAGTAGTTGGTTCTGAGTTAGTTCAAAAATACATTGGTGAGGGCGCAAGAATGGTTAGAGAGGTCTTTGATCTAGCAAAGGAAAAGAGCCCCAGTGTGATTTTTATAGATGAATTAGATGCTATAGGTGCCAAGCGACAACAGACCTCTACGTCTGGGGATAGAGAAGTACAAAGAACAATGATGCAATTATTGTCAGAAATGGATGGATTTGATCCTAGGGGTGAAATAAAAATAATTGGTGCTACAAACAGATCAGATATATTAGATCCAGCGTTATTAAGGCCAGGCAGGTTTGATCGACTAATAGAAGTTCCTTTACCAGATTATGAAGCAAGGAAACAAATATTTAAAATACATTTAAGGAACATAGATGTATCAGAAGATGTTTCAATAGATCAACTTGCTTCGATGACTGATGAAAAATCAGGAGCAGATATTAAAGCAATTTCGACAGAAGCTGGTATGTTAGCCATAAGGGATGACAGAGAAAAAGTGATGATGAAGGATTTCAAGGAAGCTATTGATAAAGTAAACAAAGGTTCTGCTTCAGATGAAATAACAAAGTCATCAGAAGGAGTTATGTTTGCGTGAACTACCTCCTCCTAACTTGCTTCTCTCGTTAGGAAGAAGACTTCTTGGTTAAGAAGTTAAATCTTATTTAAGTAGTTTTGGTGTATAACTAAAACTGGGTTTTTAATCCAAAAATTAATTCTATTTTTTTAATTTCTTCCAAACAAAAAAGAATCTCTGTATTACTGTTATATTAGATAAAACAGCTAATAAAGCAATAGCCCAGCCCAATATGAAGTAACTAAATATTTTTTCTGGATAAATAGCGGTAAGTAATGATGAAAAGATTATTAAAACTAATCTATCAGCTCTACCCATTATTCCAGAATAAATTCTTCCTACACCAACTGCCTGGGCTTGTGTACCTAAATAACTAGTTAATAATACTCCAACGATAGCAAAAACCCCAATATATGTTTTAACATAAATTGAGAAAGTTATTCCCGTTAATAAAAACATGTCAGAGTATCTATCTATTAAATGATCAACGAAATCTCCCTTATCTCCTTGAATATTTCTTTTTCTCGCCACCTCTCCATCTAGTGCATCTAATAAAGAATTAATACTTACAAATATTGTTGCAAGAAATAAATATGTTTTATAATAAGAAATAGCTGCCAAAGCAGCTGATAACAAAGAAAACAAAGAAATTAAGTTTGGATGAATTTGTTTTTTAGCTAAATAACCTGATATTGGTTCTAAATAAGTTTTAGCTGTTGATCTATACTTATTCAACATCTTTTTTTACCCCAATAACCAATCACTCCAATCTACTTGTCCGGGCCTTAAACTGATTTCGTCCTTAATTATTTTCTCTATCTTATTCGCTACATCTTTTTTTGACTTATCGGTTGTATCTATCTCATGAACATTCTTTGAATTCTCCATTGCTTCAACCAATATTTTATCTATTGCTTCTGCTTCTTGATTTTCTTTTATCTTCCTTTCACTGCATTTACTCAATCTTTTCCTTATTTCTTCTGGATGACAACGTAGAACAATGGTTTTATCGTTTTCAAATAAATGAGAGAAATGAGCTTCAATTATTCCTTCTTCAGGTAAATTTTTTTCTATGGAATCTAAATCAACTATTTCTGATTTTCTCTCCTCATCATATCCAATTGAGAGATTCTTTTGCTTAACTAATTTATTCAAATGAATAACCTCATATTTTTTTTCTAAAATACTAGAAACAGTGGTTTTTCCTGTGCCTGGTGTACCTGTTATTGCTATTCTATAATTCATTTATTGCCTTAACAACTTTTTTGTTTTCTTTCATTTTTCCAACACTAACTCTTATGTAGTTTTTTCCCATACCCATCATTTCTGAACAATCTCTAACAATTATACCGTCTTCCATTAATTTCTCAGTAATCTTCTCTGAATCTCTAGGTGTTTCTATCAAAACAAAGTTGGCTTCAGAAGGATATGTCTTGAATTTAATGTTTTCAACAAAATAATCTCTACCTTTCCTAACTTCCTTCACGGTTTTTTCTAAAAATTTTTCGCTCTTTAAGGCATTTTTTGCTGCTACCAATGATGGTTTTGACACAGAAAACGGTGAGCGGGTTTTCTTGAGGTTCTTCGATATTTCTTTATTACTAGTTAATCCATAACCTACTCTTAAACCAGCTAAACCAAAGGCTTTGGAAAATGTTTTGAGCAAAATAAGGTTTTCATTATTTTTTAATAAATCTAAATAATCTTCATCAGTGAATTCCCCATAAGCTGTATCTAATACAACTAATGTGTCTTTTTGAAGTAATTCCTTTAACAACGACTTATCTACTAAATTACCTGTTGGGTTGTTTGGAGAACAAATAAAAGTTATTTTGCTTTCTTCCGAAGACTTCATTAATTTATCTCTAGGAATCGAAAAATCATTTTTTCTCTCGACCAAAGAAGGTTCTGCATCATGGATTTTTGTCATTATTTGGTACATTGAAAAAGTCGGATAAGGAATTGTTGTTTTGTCACCCCTTTCTACAAATGTCTTCATTATATTTTCCAGAACACCGTCTTCACCTGCACCTAAAATTATTTCTATTTCTTCAGACAAATCTAAAAATTCCTTAATTTGATTTCTTAGTTTTTTTTCTTCATCTGGAGAAG
>CAYPLQ010000023.1:13725-14852 GCA_964411605.1 uncultured archaeon
TTCTATAGGGATGGAATATTTTTCTGAGATTTGTTTTTTTGTCTTACCTGGTTTGTATTCACTTAATTCTTTGATTGTTTTTCTTAATTTATTGTTTATCAAGGAAAGAAACCACCTTCTCTAAACTATTTTTTTCTATAATTAATGGAGGGACAAATCTAATAACTGATTTACCTAAATTATTCAATAAAATATTGTTATTTATTGCCTTATCTACTATTTCATCAGCATTTCCATCGACTTTTAGGCCAATCATCAGCCCTTTTCCTTTAACTTCTTTAGCCCATTCTTTTTCTTTAACAACCTTCTCTCTTAATTTATCTCTGAAATATTTTCCTTTCTCCCTAGTTTTTTTCAATAAATCTTTTTCTTCGATTACTTCTAATGTAGCTAGAGCCGCACTACATGCTAAGGGGTTTCCTCCAAAAGTCGAAGCATGGTCTCCTGGTTCAAATCTGTTACCGACTTCTTCTTTAGCTAACATAGCGCCTATAGGGAAACCATTGCCCAAGGCTTTTGCTAAAGAGATTATATCGGGTTCGATGTCATAATGCTTATAACCAAAAAATTCTCCAGTTCTTCCTATACCAGTTTGAACTTCATCCATTATCAAGAGAGAAGAATTTTCTTTTGTTATTTCACGTGATTTTTCTATATATTCTTTTTTTGGTTCATTTATTCCTCCTTCTCCCTGAATAGGTTCTAATATAACTGCTGCAGTCTCATCATCAATTTTTTCTTCTAAATCACTAATATCTCCATATTCTGAGAATTTAAAACCTGGTACAAGTGGTTCAAAGGGCTTTCTATATCGATCTTTCCAGGTAGCGCTTAAAGAACCGAATGTTCTTCCATGAAATGAATTTTTTGCTGCTATAATTTTTTTTCGCCCAGTCGCTTTTCTAGCTAATTTAATAGCAGATTCAACGGCCTCAGTTCCTGAATTACAAAAAAAAGCCTTATCTAAACAAGATAATTCAGAGAGTTTTTTACTTAACTTGGCTTGTTTTTCGATGTGATATAGATTTGAACAATGAATTAATTTTTCACTTTGTTCCTTAATAGCTTCAGTTACTCTAGGATGAGAATGTCCTAAAGAAGCTACTGCAATTCCTGCAACACAATCA
>CAYPLQ010000024.1:0-7695 GCA_964411605.1 uncultured archaeon
AATAAAGGAAGGGTAATTGCTGATACATGCATCGTATTAGTTTGATGCGTACTCTTTTCTATGTCTATGATTTAGGTGGGTGAGGAAAGCCAACACTTATTTCTTATATCGAACAATTTTTAAGTATATTTGGTGCCTAACGAATACAGGATGCGGAGAACAATCAAAATCAAACTAGGCCTAGACCAAAATCAACGAAAGCTATTGCAAAAAACAATAGAGCAATTTAAGCAAGCTTGTCAGAAAGTAGTTGATCAGAGTTCAATTGGAAATTAAGAGGTGTATTGGATTTAGTTATATACGCTATGGTGGGGTAAGGGAAATATATAAATATCTGAGAAATAAGAAAAAATAAATGTTTTATTATAATTTCTGGAGGAATTTTTTTGAGTGACGATGATAGACCACTTGATGTATTGAATGATTCGCTTGGTTCACCAGTTTTAGTTCGTTTAAAGAGAGATAGAGAATTTAGAGGCAATTTACAGGGGTATGATGTACATATGAATGTTATATTAAAAAATGCAAAGGAAATAGGAGATGATTCGATGAGGGAACACGATACGTTGATAGTAAGAGGAGATAATGTTGTGTACATATCACCCTAAACTATTGGAGGATTAAATAATGACAAAAGGCACCCCTTCAAATAAAAGTGGAAAAGACACCCATATAAAATGTAGGAGATGCGGAAATAAATCTTTTAATCGAAAAAAGAAATACTGTGCCTCTTGTGGCTTTGGAAAAACATCTAAAAGAAAAAAATATAACTGGGAAACGAGAGAAGGTGATGAGCACAAATAGATCGGTGTGATTGAATGGAAGAAGAATGTGGAATTGCGGGAGCAGTTTCATCTAAAAATGTTCCTTTAAGCCTATATTATTCATTGTATTCTTTACAGCATAGAGGACAGGAATCAGCTGGGATAGTCACAGTTTCTGATGAAATGAAGATTTTTAGAGGAATGGGATTAGTTTCTGATGTATTTAATGAAGAAAAAATAGAGGATCTTAGAGGAAAAAAAGGTATTGGGCATGTTAGGTATTCAACATCAGGTAAATCAAAATTAGAGAATAGTCAACCTTTAATGGTGACTTTTTCAGAGGGGAAATTAGCTCTAGCACACAATGGCCATATAATAAATGCTGAAAAATTAAAAAATAAATTAGAGAAAGAAGGCCATGTTTTTACTACAGGGAATGATAGCGAAATAATAGCCCACTTATTAGTTCGATATTTATTAAGAACAAAAAATATAGTTGATGCGATAAAAAAAGCTTCTGAAGACTTAATAGGTTCTTATTCTTTGGTTATGTTAGTAAACGATAAATTAATTGGTGTGAGAGATCCGAAAGGAATTAAACCCCTAAGTTTAGGTAAAACAGAGGACGGCTATTTTTTAGCTTCCGAAAGTGTTGCATTTGATACTTTAGGTGGAGAATTGGTTAGGGATATTGAACCTGGTGAAATAGTTGAATTAAAAGAAGATAACATAGAATCATATTTCTTCAAAAAAGAACGAGAAAAAGCTAATTGTTTTTTTGAACATGTTTATTTCGCTAGACCTGATTCTATTATGGACGGTAAATTAAACTATGAGTGTAGATTGAGTATTGGGGAAAAATTAGGGCAAG
Organism: uncultured archaeon; assembly: GCA_964411605.1. Classification (GTDB taxonomy): domain Archaea; phylum Halobacteriota; class Methanonatronarchaeia; order Methanonatronarchaeales; family Methanonatronarchaeaceae; genus PZKD01. Next base: position 1,636 of record CAYPLQ010000024.1, read on the forward strand.
AATACCCTGTAGAGGATGCTGATTTGGTTTCACCTGTCCCAGATTCAGGCATAACATTTGCTATAGGTTATTCAGAAGCTACTGATAAAAGATACTTGGAGAGTTTGATGAAAAACAGATACATAGGAAGAACATTCATTATGCCAGGTCAGGATATGCGAGAAACAGCTGTTCGATTAAAATTAAACGGTATTAGATCAAATATTGAAGGTAAAAAGATAGTTTTAGTTGATGATAGTGTTGTTAGGGGCACGACTTCAACTCAAATAATAAGCATGCTGAAAAAGATGGGTGCTGAGGAAGTTCACTTTAGGGTGGGGTCTCCTCAGATAATAGCTCCTTGTTATTTTGGAATAGATATGGCTACTAGAAAGGAATTAATAGCAGCTAACAAAAGTGAAAACGAAATCTGTAAATCAATAGGTGCTGATTCATTAAAATACATAGGAATAGATGAAATGGTTGAAGCAATGGATTTAGAGAAAGAAGAATTATGTTTAGGTTGCCTTACATCAGATTACCCTTATTCTGTTCCTTGTGAAAATTAATTGTTTTTTCTTAAACAAGCTATGTTTTCCCCCACTTCAGCTCCAATGGAATCTGCAACTGGTTCACATTTTGTTTTAAAGATATAAGCGATATTTAGTTCTTCTTCAAACTCCGAAAAGGATTCATAATTAGCCATTCCTTTGCTAAGTACTAGGTCAGCACTAAATAATTCATTTCTTATTTCTTTAGGAACATAATCAGGATGAAACCCAACAGCCCTTTCTCCAAGTTCTTTGACTTCATCTACTATTTCAGTTATACCAACTTCCTCAGCTTCCTTTAAGGTTACATCATTAAATATTGGTTCTCCTCTAACGTATAGAGTTATCTTTGCATTGGAAATCTTTTTAATCTCGTTTATAAGTAATTTATCAAAGAATACTTCTCCACAATTGTCAACAACAAAAGAAATCTCTTTTGCTTTCTTAATCTCTTTTTTTATTTGCCTTACATCATTAATTCCTAGATCAGCTTTTTTCAACTTTTTGGGGAAATCATTTTTCATATTGTCAATACCGACTTTGTGTTCTAATACCCCAAAATCTAATTCATTACCTAAAATAGAAGCGATTATGGTTTTCCTAAAGCCATCATTGCTTTTCTCGATTTTTCTTTTAATAGGTTCAAATAATTTTTCCGCTACTTCATTTCCTTGTTCCTTTTTCTCTTTATAAGGATCATTGGTATTTATTGCATCATAAACAGATCTATGCATTTCAGTTGAAACTTCAAAAGTTGCATTTTTGTCTGAAAAATTTTTGTTAAGTTGATTAAGAGCTTGTTTCATAGCTTCATATTTTTGTTCTTCGTTGGCATTAGCTAAATTCACTTCATAGTAAGCTCTTTTTAATAAACACGGTATGCATTTAGGATAAATTTTCATCTCTAACTTAAATTATTTGAGTTAAGCAAAAATCTTTCGAAAATTTAATTAAATAAGACAACTCATTTCCACTTGTTATGGTAGAAATTCAATTAAATAACTTATTGCTAGATATGGGAACAGGTGCTTTTTTGGGGTTCGTGATTGGTTATATAGCAAAATTAGTTTTAAAAATACTTTTGGTTATAGGTGCAATTTATGCGGCAAGTCTCTTTTATCTTCAACAAAGAGGAATAATAACGATTCACCCCTCCAATGTAAATAACATAGCACCAATTAATTTACAAATTGGAGGTATTTTAAATAGTTTAGTTGGAATTCTTCCTTTTGGTGGTTCCTTTTTAGCAGGATTTTATTTGGCATTCAAAAAGGCGTAGAAAACCAAAGCTTTAAGGGTGAGGCAATTAAAATACCGAGGAATCAGGCAAGGAAATCTAATGGAGGAAAAATTTGGGAGTAATCGATTTCCGAAAGAACTATTCTATCACCAGTTTAATTTGAATCATATTATTGATATGAGGAGACACTGGTTTATATATGACTGAATTTGGTAACTCAGAACCGTTTAGTATTGGAATTGAAGAAGAATTCCAAATCGTTGATGTCGAAGATTGGGGCCTAGTTTCCAGAGCAGATGAGATGTTGAGTACAGTAGATTCAATAGAAGATAACTTAAGAACCGAGTTGTTTCAATCAGTCCTTGAAATCGCAACAGATGTCTGTCATGACATTGAGGAAGCTAGGGAGAACGTAAGTAAACTTAGAAATGAGTTAGTTGATTATACTGAAGAAAAAGGATATAAAATAGCTGCTTCTGGAACTCATCCATTTGCTAGATGGGATGAACAAGATGTAACAGAGAAAAAAAGATATAAAGAGGTTTTAGAGGATTTAAGATGGACTGGGAAACGAGAATTAATTTTTGGCCAACATGTCCATGTGGGTGTTGAAAGCAAGGAAAAAGCAATTTATATAACAAATGTCATCAAAAATTTTTTACCACACCTATTAGCTCTTTCTACTAATTCCCCTTTTTGGCAAGGAGAAGAAACAGGTTTAAAATCTACTAGAATAAGAATTTTTGATTCACTTCCGAGAACTGGCTTACCAATGCATTTTGAAAGCTGGGAACAATACAAAAAAGTTGAAAAGCGATTAATTGAAGGTGGAAGCATTGATTATGTTACTATGATTTGGTGGGATGTTAGGCCTAGAGCCGATCTGGGAACAATAGAAGTGAGAATAGCTGATTTACCTACAACCGTAGAAGAAAGCATCGCCTTAGCCGCATTAACTCAAGCATTAGTTTATAAAATATCTAAGATATATGATTCTAATAAAAAAGAATTACCATTTAGATTAGATCAAGAGATAATAAAAGAAAATCGATGGAGAGCTCTAAGAGACGGAATGGACGGTTCTTTTATTAAAAAGGAAGAAGAAGAAGCATTTGAAATTGATATCCAAAAAGAAATAAAAGAAATGCTTGATTTTATCCAAGAACCTATTGAAGACTTAGGACTAGAGAAAGAAATAGATAAAATAAGAGAAATAACTGAAAATAGGTACACGGGTGCTGATAGACAAAAGGAAATATATGAAAAAAACAATGATTTAAAAGATGTCGTAAAGGAATTATCAGAACTTACAAGGCCCTAAAACCCTTAATCCCTTTATTTTGCTTCATATTTTTTTCCAGTATCTTCAATGTAATTCATCAATTTTGAGTACTTATTATCAGACCCTAAGGTCTTTGAATCACCAATTATTATTAATTTCCTCCTGGCTCGAGTAAGCGAAACATTTAGCCTTCTATAATCTTTTAGAAAACCCAATTCATTGTTTTTATTTGATCTGACTAACGATAAGATAATCAATTCTTTTTCTCTCCCCTGGAATCCATCAACGGTCTCAATTTCTAAATTTTCTTTATCCAATTTTTTATTTAATAAATCAATTTGATCGTCGTAAGGAGAAATTAAGCCAATTGCTTCAGGATCTAGATCACTATTTAAAGCATTATTAACTAACTCAATAACTATATTAGCTTCACCAGGATTTATTTTAGAAGTGCTTCCCTTTCTAGTCTTCTCTTTAAATCGACCTAAGGTATCATAAAAAACTATGGCTTCAGAACCACTTTTAAATTCATTTTCTATTAATAAATTATCAATAACATGGTTTTTGACGGAGTCAGCTGCTGTAAGATTATTGTCATAGAATTCTTTGTTAGGAAAATTCATAATCTTTTTATTCATTCTGTATTGAATATCTAAAAAACTCTTTATGTAGTCACCATGTAATCCTAGTAATCTTTCAAATAAAGTTTCATTAAGTCCTCTTTTCTTAGCCTCTTGATTTAAAATAGTAGGTGGCAACTGTTTGTGATCTCCTGCCATGATAACTTTACTACCCAATGTAATAGGAATCAAGCAGGAAGGCTCTGTTGCTTGAGTCGCTTCATCAATTACGACAACATCAAAATCTTTTTTATTTAATAATTCACTACCTGAAGTAGAGTTTGTCGCACAAATGACATCAACTTGATTTAATATTTTGTTAATAGCTTTATCTTCAAGTTTCTTTGCTTTTTCGACCTTATTATTTATTTTTTCCTGAATATCTAACCACTTCGACATACTTTTAATTTTTTTAGGAGGAATACCTCTAGAACCCTTATTTTTCTTAGCTAAGTCCTTAATTGCTTTATCACTTAATCCTCTCCTCCAACGACCGGAAGGAAAAGTATGTTTTTCTTGTTCGTTATCTAACCTAGATACTTCATCCCATAAACGCTGGGACTTTTTATATTCCTCTTTTTCCTGAACTAAATAATCCAAAGTATATTCTTTAAGAGACTTGTTGACTCTTGCTGGATGACCAACTCTTACAACACTTCTTCCTCTATCAACTAAGAAATCAACTAGATTGTCTACAGCGATATTTGAATCAGCTGTAGCTAACACAGATTCTCCATTTTCTATGTGCTGCTCAATCACTTCTATTAAGGTAGTAGTCTTACCAGTGCCAGGCGGTCCATGAATCAGAAATATACCTGTACTACCCACAGCCTTCGAGACTGCATTCCGTTGAGATTGATTTAAATTTTGATTACAGAAATTCAGAGATTCGTCTTCCTCAATAGTAGGATTTTCTTTAGCTAAAATAATGTTTCTTAAAAACCTCAAATCATCATCTGGATTTTTTAAACTTTTTAAGGCATCCAACATCCTTTGAAATGTGACATCATTGACATAAAGATCAATTCTTAAGTTATTTCCGAAAACAAAACCATGAGGTTTATTATCAAAACTAATTGAAATAGAATAATTTGTAATTTCAGTAACTGTTCCAGTAGGGTTATTAGAGTTAAGAGGTTCATTGCGGCTAATCATAACTAAATCACCTACAGATATCTCATTATCAGGAAAAGAATAATTTCTACTAAATTTCAGAACAATATTCCCACCTAGTCCCTTTTTTTCTTCATTAAAACCAAGATTCAACAGAGCTCGTCCCTTTTCTTCCCTTTCCTTGGGATTCATCTCTTTAATTTCTCTTCTATGTTTTTCCATCTCTTCCTTTCTTTCTAATTCAATTAAATCAGAAAAATAATCAATATATTCATGTAACTCATCAAAGCAATTAGACATAATTATCCCATAACTAGAAAACCTTAATCGAATAAATCGGCTAACTCAATTTTATATGAACCTAAATTTCCACCAAAATTCCCAGCAGTTATCTTTTTAACCCCTTCTACTTTAGAAGCAGCTATTATTCCTTTTTTCATCGCTTCTTCAACTTTATATTTATTTATACCATTAATAACTATTTCTGGAATGCTTTCAACATCTTCAGGGACTTTAGAATCATCTATTTTGTTCTTTAAGGTTGGACAATATGGGTGATTAGTTGTGGGACCAATTTCTGGATAATTTGTTTCAACCTTTGAACCTGCAGAACATATATCGAAAGGAGTTATTACTCCATTAGTTTCCTTAATAGCTTTTAAAGCTTTTTCACCGGCTTTAATTCCAGAATCATAGTTCTCGCATAAAAACCAAATATTTCCTCCCATAACACCTTCACTATAACTGATTTTTTCTTCAATCAAAAATTCACCCATCATAATAGGTACATTAATCATTTGACGACCAAATCTCTGTTCAATCCACTCAAAGCCATCGCCACAGTGCCCAATTCTCTCTATTGTAGAAAATTCTTCTTTTTTGTGGGAATAATCAAAGACACGAGTGCCGGGAACAACCAAAATACCTTGTCTCACCCTCTTAGCAAACTCCTTCTCTAATTTATCTACCCCACTTGCTTTGTTTACCCAAAACTGTAAAACCCTTCCTTCTCTACCATCAGGAGTTTCTTCATCACTTAACCATTTTTCTATACCTGCTTCCGATTCATCGAAAACAGTTAAAGGTAAGGCAGTGGAATCACAAGAAGATTTCTTTAATCGTTTTTTGTTTTCGGCAGTCAAAATTACCCTACTATACAAACCACTAAAAGCTTCACAGAATGTATCTTCAACAGGAACATTATTGATTTCAATCATCTAGCAAAAATTTGAAACTCCAAACACATAATACTTAATTAATTTCAATTAATTCAAA
>CAYPLQ010000024.1:7705-10263 GCA_964411605.1 uncultured archaeon
ATGGCCCTATCTTCAATTTTAAAGTTGTTCACTGATAAAGCCCACGAGTTTACTTGTGGAATAAATCAGCCCCCTAGCTACGTTTATGGAAGCTTTTAAGTCTCTATCCAATCTTATTCCACAGTTATTGCATTTAAATTCTCTATCATTTAATTTTTCTTTTGCACCAGCTAAGATTTTTAACTTTCTCAATAATTTTATAATGTTATGAAAAAACTCTATGCACCTTGGCGAGCTGAATATGTAAAAAAAGCAAAATCTGGTGAAAACGAATGCATTTTCTGTCAAAAACCAAGTGAAGACAATGACAAAGAAAATTTAATATTAAAAAGAGGTGACAAAAACTTTATTATTTTAAATAAATTCCCTTACAACCCTGGACACGCAATGATTTCACCTTTTAGACATGAAGACTCTTATGAAGACCTTTCGAAGGAAGAAGTAGTTGAACAACACGAGTTGATTTCAATATTTTTAGATGCTGCTAAGGATGTTTTCAACCCTGATGGCTTTAATATTGGAACTAATTTGGGAAAAACTGCTGGTGCTGGAATAGATGACCATATACATATCCATGTGGTACCAAGATGGGAAGGTGACAACAACTTTATGCCAGTTATATCTGATACAAGAGTTATATCTCAGAGTTTAAAATCTGCTTTCGAGGAACTTAAAGAAAAAATAGATTCCTAAAAACAGCAAAAAATTATATGCTTGATAGAGCACAAAGATAAATTGGAGGATTAAAGATGAAAGAACCAGTTGTGGATGAAGATGTATGTGAGGGACACGCTCTCTGTATTAGTTTAGCTCCTGAAGTTTTTGAGTTAGGAGATAATGGAAAATCTAAGGTAGTTGATCCAGAAGGTGCAAGTGAATCTGACATACAGAAAGCTATAGATAATTGCCCCGTTGATGCTATTTCTTGGAAATAATAAGAAATTTAGATATGTTTGCAGATTTCCACATACATTCAACGTATAGTGATGGGGAACTTATACCTTCGGAAATAGTTAATAGATGCAAAAAAATAGGGTTTGACGCAATAGGAATTACTGAACATGTAGATCAGACAAATTATGAAGTAATTAAAGATATAAAGGAAATAAAAAAAATATTTGATGAAATAAATGTTTTCGTTGGAGCAGAAATTACGCATGTACCTCCAGAGAAAATTAATTCATTGGTTGAGAATTTAAAGTCCTTAAACACCGATATAATAATAGTTCATGGGGAAACCATAGTAGAACCTGTTCAAAAAGGAACTAATAAAGTTGCTGTAGAAAATGAAGATGTGGATATTCTGGCACATCCAGGATTAATCAACGAAAACCATGTAAAAAAAGCCAAAGAAAACAATGTTTTTTTAGAAATAACTTCCAGAAGAGGACATTGCTTAACCAATGGACATGTAGCTAATATGGCTTTAAAAACAGGCGCAGATCTTTTAGTGAATACAGATACTCATTCCCCAGATGACCTTATAACTAAAGAACAAGCTATCCGAATAGCAAAAGGCGCAGGTTTAACGAGAAATGAGGTCAAAAAAGTAGTAGAGGAAAACCCCAAGAAATTGGTTGAGGGTATTTCAAAGAAATAGATGGGGAAATATTATAAGCTTGAGATTAGAATAATTTGGTTGCATAATTAGTTTTAACTTAATTAATTATCCTATAATTGAGGTAAAATAATGGCAACAGCATATGATGTACCAGCAAATGAATTAATAAATAAAACTTCAGAGAAGCTTAAAGAAGAAGTAGAGGAAGTTAAAGAACCTGATTGGGCTGAATTTGTAAAGACATCTCCTAGTAATGAAAGACCTCCAACACAGCAAAACTGGTGGTATATTAGGTCAGCAGCTTTATTGAGAAAAGTATATACTAAAGAACCGATAGGGGTTGAGAGATTAAGGAAATTATATGGTGGAAGAGAAAGGAAAGGATCTTCTCCAGAGAAAGCTACAAAAGGTTCTGGCAAAATTATTAGAAATGCCCTTCAGCAACTTGAGGAGGCTGGTTTTGTTGAGAAAACTCCTCAGGGCAGAAAAATTAGTTCCGAAGGGAAAGGCCTTTTAGATTCATTGGCAACTGAAATCAAAAACAATTTAGAGGAAAAAAGAGAAGAACTTAAAAAATATTAATTATTAATAGAGAGGTGTTATAGTTGAGCGAAGATGAAAAAGAAGAGATAAGAAAAAAGAAACTAGAAGAACTTAAGGAACAAAAAGGCAGTCAAGAAGACCTAGAAAAAAGGAAGAAACAACAAGAAGCTCAAAAAAAGAAAATCCTCAAGCAAATTTTAACTACCGAAGCTAGGCAGAGACTTTCAAATCTTAGAATGGCTAAACCAGATTTTGTGGAAAATATCGAACAACAACTCATTATGTTGGCGCAGAGAGGAAATATTCAAGGAAAAATTGATGATAAAAAACTTAAGAATTTATTAAAAAAAGCACAGGACAATAAAAAGGACTTTAATATTAGAAGAAGGTGAAAAGGATGGGTAAAAAATCAAAAGGCAAATTCAGAGCTTTCATTTTTCCTTTCATTAGTACA
>CAYPLQ010000024.1:10273-14698 GCA_964411605.1 uncultured archaeon
CAAAAAGAAATTAACATAAGAAGAAGGTGAAAGAGATGGGAAAAAAAACTAAAGGAAAAAAGAAGAGGTTAGCTAAAAAAAATAGACAGAATCAGAGAGTTCCTGCTTGGGTGATGATGAAAACAAATCGAGAAGTAACTAGAAATCCTAAGAGAAGAAACTGGAGAAGACATGATATCGATGAGTAGGTGATGAAATGGAAGAAAAACTAATAAAGATTTCATTGAATGAAGTAAAAAATACTTCAAGGAAATCAAGAGCTAGTAAAGCAATTAATAAGGCAAAAAAAGAACTATCTAAACATTTTAATGCTTCAGAAGAAGAGATTTTTCTCGATAAATCTATAAATGAAAAAATATGGGAAAGAGGTATTGAAAAACCACCAAACAAAATAAGAGTAAGAGCGAGAAAATTCCAAGATGGAGTAGTTGAAGCAGAAATAGCTGAGGAATAGATATGGAGTTTGAGAGAATTGATATAGAGGGTAACCAGGACTTAGGAGTATTCGGTGCAATTTCAGAGGAATATGCAATAGTTCCAAGAGAATTAGATGAGAAACTGAGAGAAGTTATTGGTAAAACACTTGATGTAAAAATAATTTCTAGTTCGATAGATGGGAGTTCCTTAATTGGTTCTTTAACTGAAATAAATTCTAATGGAATAATTGTTTCTGAAACAATAAGTGAAGATGAAATTAATAATTTAAAAGAAACAAATCTTGATATAGAGTTTATATCTGGTTTAATGAACGCTTCAGGTAATTTAGTTGTTTCTAATAACAAAAAAGCTTTAGTTCACCCAGATATATCCGATGAAGATAAACAAAAAATAGAAGACACATTAAATGTAGATGTACTACCAACACAGATATCAGGAGTTAAAAATGTCGGTGCTGCAGTTGCTTTAAATAATAAAGGAGCTTTAATTCACTCAAAAGTTGATGATGAGAAAATAAAAGAAATAGAGGACTTTTTAGGTATTCCTACAGGTATAGGTACAGTTAACCATGGTTCTCCAATGGTTGGTAGTGGGATACTTACAAACGATAAAGGATTTTTAGTTGGATCAAGAACAACAGGTCATGAATTAGGTAGAATAGAAAATACATTATTTGGAGAGGAGGAATAAATAATGAAATTTGAAATTAAAGGACAATTCAAGATGGGAAGAACAGCTCATCAAAAATTTAGTAAAGTAATTGAAGCTGAAAATAAAGAATTTGCAAAAGAAAAACTTTTTTCGATAATAGGTAGTAAGCATAGAGTTAAAAGAAGAAAAATAGATCTAGAAGAAATAAAAGAAATCTAATTTATTTTTTTAATATCCAGCACTCAGTAACTAATTTTAATGGAGTAATTATGTTTGATAAGTTAAGAAGCAAAATAAAAGGATTTGAATCAAAAGTTAAGGATAAAACTGAAAAAAAAGCTTCTTTAGGAGAAAAAGCTAAAAAATTTGTAAAAGAACGAAAGATAATTTTAGAACAAAAAGACCTAAAAGACCCTTTATCTGATTTAAAATTTGGGTTAATTGAAAGTGACGTAGATTATGATGTGGCTGAAAAAATAACCAAAGAAGTCCAAGAAGAATTAGTTGGCAAAGAAATTGGTTGGAGAGAAAATGTAAATCAGGTTGTGGAAAAAGCATTAAAAGAAGCTTTACTTGATATATTCGACTTCGACTTTGATTTTGATCAATTCATTGAACAAACAGAAAAACCAATAAACATTTTGTTTGTAGGAACAAATGGAGTAGGTAAAACTACAACAATAGCAAAATTAGCACATTATTTAATGAAAAAAAACTATTCAACTGTTTTAGCTTGTGGAGACACTTTTAGAGCAGGAGCATCTAAACAATTAACAGAACACGGAGAAAAACTTGATGTGAAAGTAATAAAACACAAAAAAGGAGGAGACCCTGCAGCAGTGATTTACGATGCAATAGAATATTCTGAAGCAAACAATAAAGACATAGTTTTGGGAGATACTGCAGGAAGAATGCACACTGATGTCAACTTAATGGATCAAATAAAGAAAATAAAAAGAGTAACTGAACCAGACCTAATTGTTTTTGTGGATGAAGCAGTTGCCGGTAGCGATGCAGTTGAAAGAGCAAAAGAATTCAATGAAGCAGTAGATGTGGATTGTAGTGTTTTAACTAAAATTGATGCAGACGTTAGCGGAGGTTCAGCAATCTCAATAACCTATGAAATTAATGAACCAATAATCTTTGCCGGAACAGGACAAGAATATTCTGATCTAAAAAAGTTTGACTCAGATTGGTTTATTTCTCAATTATTTAAAGAATGAGATTTTATCTATTTGACTGAGAAGACACCTTCCTAGATCTTTTAATTAGGTAAGGGTAGTTGATAGAACTCCCTTTCTTAGTTATAAATAATTAAAGGTAGTTCCTATAAAAAGAAATTAGGGAAAAAAATATGTAATTTACAACTAAAAAAGATACAAGTTTTTTTATTCTTTCCTGATGGTGAAAATAAAAAATGGTTCTTGATAAATTAGGAGATTCACTTAAAAAAAGTATAAGGAAAATTGCTGGAAGCGGAAGAATTGATAAAGAAGCTGTGGAAGATTTAACTAAGGACATACAGAGAGCATTATTAAGATCAGATGTTGATGTTTCTTTAGTTAAGGAATTAACTGATAGAATAAAAGAAAGAGCTCTTGAAGAAAAACCTAAGGGAGCAGATCCGAGAGAACATGTGGTTAGAATAGTCTATGAGGAATTAGTTAAAATCGTAGGAGAAGGAAATCCACCAAAAATAGAAAGCCAAGATATTTTGTTGTTAGGTCTACAAGGATCAGGTAAAACAACTACAGCAGCAAAATTAGCTAATTATTTTAAAAACAAAGGAATGAACGTGGGATTAATTTGTGGTGACACTTACAGACCTGGTGCATTTGAACAACTTAGAACTCTTGCCCAAGAAATAGATACACCATTTTATGGAGAAGAGAAGTCTAATGATGCTGTTTCTGTAGTTGAAAATGGATTGAAAAATCTAGACCAAGAAATAAAAATAATAGATACAGCGGGTCGGCACTCTTTAGAAAAAGATTTGATAGAGGAAATGGAAGAAATAGAAAAAGAAGTTTCTCCTGATCAAAAATACTTAATAATAGATGCATCCATCGGTAAAGGTGTTAAAAAGCAAGCTAAATCCTTTGAAGATGCTGTAGGAATTGATGGAGTTATAATAACAAAACTAGACGGTACAGCAAAAGGAGGAGGAGCATTAACTGCGGTTTCAGAAACAGGAACCAACATAGCTTTCATTGGAACTGGTGAAACAATAGAGGAATTTGAAGAATTTGATCCTGAAAGCTTTATTTCTCGGCTATTAGGAATGGGGGATCTAGAAAAACTAGTGGAAAGAGCAAATGAAAGATTAGAAGAAGACGAAATGGACATGGAATCGATGATGAAGGGTGATCTAACCCTAAAGGATGTTTATAAACAACTAGAATCTATCAATAAGTTAGGCCCTCTAAATAAAATAATGAATATGTTACCTATGGGAGGCGCCCAATTACCAGATGACGCTTTAGATGTTACAAAAGAGAAAATGAATAAATACAAAGTTATTATGGATAGTATGACTGATGAAGAACTAGAAAATCCAAAAATAATTGGAAATTCTAGAGTTAAAAGAATCTCAAAAGGAGCAGGAAAAGATAGAGAAAGTGTTAAAGAATTATTGAAGTACCACAAAATGATGAAGAAGTTAATGAAAGAAATGCAAGGTCGACGTGGTTCCATGAAAAAAATGATGAAAAGATTCATGGGATAAATCAATATTTAATTTTGTTTACAGGATTCATATGATTTTAGAAAAAGGCTTAGAAATATTAAAAAACCATTCATTATGTGATAACTGCCTAGGACGACAATTTGCTTTGTTAGGTAGTGGTACAACTAATGAAGACAGAGGAGCTTCAATTAAAGAGTTATTAGTGATGGAAGCCGATAAAGAAATTCGAGAAAAAGACATTCCTAAAAAAATGAAGATCTTAGCAAAATCCTCAAAAAAAGCAAATGAATCATTAAAAAGAAGAGGATATGAAACAAAACAAATAGAAAAATGCGATCTCTGTAAAGATTTATTTAAGAACATTGAATTATTTGCAAAAAAAGCCATGGAGAAAGTACAGGAAATAGAATTCAATACTTTTCTTTTTGGAACAAAATTAGATTCTAACCTAACAAAAAAAGAAGAAAAATTTTGGGTAGAACACGGAGCAGAATATTCAGAATCAATTAAATCAGAGATAAATAGAGAAATAGGAAAGATAATTGAACAAAATATTGATGGCGAAGTCGATTTCAAAAAACCTGATGTAGTGATTCACTTCGATACTGAAAAACAAAAGATAGAGTTGAACATAAACCCTCTTTACATAT
>CAYPLQ010000025.1:0-5741 GCA_964411605.1 uncultured archaeon
ATTTTCTTTTTTTCCCTTTCTCTTTTATTTTCTTTTTTATTTTTTCTTTTTTCTAACTCACTTAGGTTTTCTTTGATTTCTTGAAGATTATTTCTTGTTTCATCTATTTTAGATTCTTTAATTTCTTTTTTTTGTTTTTTATTTTTTAATTTATTTCTCACTCTAGACAAACCATTTTTTAGATCCTCTATCTCTCTTTTTTTAAGATTTCTTTTCTTTTTGATTTTCGTAATTTCTTCTTTGAGATCCTTTATTTTACTTTCTTGGTCCACTTCAAAATTGAATCTACTTTTTTTCTTAGATCCTCCTGACATTCCTCCTCTTGGGTCGATAAGTTCTCCATCCAACGTAACAATTTTGACACCCCCCATCTCTTTTCTTGCTTTTTCGAGCGATTCCATTATAACTGTGTCACCAAAAACATACCAAAAAGCTGGTTTGTATTTTTCTTCAAAATCCACTAAGTTAATAGCATAATCAATAGCTCCTTCTTTTTTTACTAATTCCCTTGCTTTGCTTCTAGGTGTCATCGGATTTATTTTATTAAGAGGTAAAAAAGTAGCTCTTCCTAGTTTTTTGTCTTTCAAATACTTTATGCATCTTTGAGCATCTTGATCAGTATCTACAACTATGCATTGCATTTGACCTCCAGCAGCAACTTCTAATGCCGTTGAATATTTTTTCTGGACTTTTCCTAACTCAGAAATAGTTCCATGAATCCCAGGTAATTTTTTTTCTTTCTTTGCTTCAAGTATTTTTCTGACTGGTCGAGAATATTTATTATTTATTTCTTCAGCTGCCTTGACTTTTGTTTCAGCTTTTGTAAGTTCTTGTTGTTTTTTATTTAATTCTGAATTTAAATCATCTAATTTTCTTTTTTTGTCTTTTAAATCACTCTTTAATGTTTCAAGGTTATTACTTAAATTCTTTTTTTCTTTTATTAAATCAGAAACAACATTTTCCAAAGAATCTATTTTTTCTTTTTTTTCTTCTTTTATTTTGTTTTTTTTCTCTATCTCAGACTCTATATCTGAGAGGTCTTCTTTTTTTCTTCTAAGAGAATCTAATAATCTATCTTTTTTACGCAATAAATCGTTTTTCTCGTCTTCCAACTCGTTTACTTCACTTTTAATTTTAGAGATTTTTTCTTTTGTTTCAAATGATTCATTATCTATTTTAGAGATCTTATCATCTATTTCTTGTTTTTGTTTCTCCAGGTTTTCGATTTCTTTTTCCAAGTTCTTGGACTTCACTTTATTTTTTTCTTTATCTTTTTTGAGTTCTTCTAGTTTGGAGTTTATGTTTTGCTTCTTAGAATAGAGAGAACTTTTTTTGTCTTTAATCTCTTCTATTGAATCATTTATAATTGATATTGATTCCTTTAACCTAGATTTTTCGCCTTTAATTTCCTCTATTTTTTTCTTAAGTCTTATTTGTTCTTTTTCACCTTTTTCAGAGATCTCAGAATTTAGATCCTGTAATTTTTCTTCGAGATCAGTTATTTCTTTTTTAATTTCTATTAATTCACTGGAATGTTCGTCCTTTTGTTTTTCTTTTTCTTGAATATGGTCCTCGATTTCACGTATCTTTTTTTCTATTTTGTCTTTTTTAGATAAAACTAATAATTTTTGTTTCCTCTCTTTTTTCTCTTTTAATTCTTTATATTTTAGAGCTTGCTCTTTTTCTTCTTTTAAATTATCTAATCTATCATTTATTTCTGATAATATTATATTGACCCTGTCAATTCTTTCTTTAACTTCATTTAATTCATTTAATGATTTTTCTTTCCTTTCATCAAATTCTGAAACTCCTGCAATTTCATCAATTATTTCACGTCTTCTTTTACTTCCCATGTTAATTATGCTGGTTACATCTCCTTGCATTATTATATTGTAACCATTTTTAGATACCCCAGATTCTGATAAAACGTCTCTGATATCATTTAGTTGAACAGAATCACCATTTATGTAATAGTAACTATAATGACCTTTTTCTGTTTCCTTTACTTTTCGAGTTATCTTTATTTCATCCTTATCTATTGGTATATCTCTGTTTTCATTTTGAAGTTTTATTGTAACTTCAGCATAATTAGGGCTGCTTCCATTACCTCCTTGGTAAATCAGATCAGTTAAATTGTCTGCTCTCATCTGATTAGTGGATGTTGTTCCTGTTACAAAACAAAAAGCATCAATTATATTGGATTTTCCTGAACCATTAGGGCCTGAAATAGCATTAAATCCATTTGAGAAAGGAATTTTTGTTTTTTTTCCAAAAGATTTGAAATTATCTAAAATAACCTCCTTTACTTTCAATCCTAACCCTCATTTTGGTCTTCAGCCACGATTACATCTCCACAATCTGTTGATTCTGTCTCTTTCTTTTTATTAGCTACTATGAATTCGCCTCCTCCTTCCTTATCGCCATCATATTTGTTCTCAGCAACGATGTTTTGGCTTCTCTTGTTTCTGTCCTTTTTTTCTGTAGTTTCTTCTGAAAAATTTTCTTTTGATTCTTGTGAATTATTTAGTTTTTTTCTAAGTTCTGCATTCTCAGTTTCAAGTTTTTCAATCTGTTTGCTTTTCATCTCAAGTCTTTTTTTTAATTTAGTTACTTTTGTCTCTAATCTATCTATTACTTTCAAAGCTCTAGAATCAGATTTTTCCAAATCCATCCCCTCCATTTTTCATTAGTGAAAGGAGAAGACTTATATCTTTGGGTATAGGAATTTTATTAATATAATAAATTATTGTTTTGGGATAAAGATGGTAAAAGTTAAAACTTCAGTTTCAGGTTTCTTTCCACGGCCTCCGTATCTTAGAGAAAAGCTCAAGGAAGTTGGTGGTCTCCAAAAAGAAGGGATGAAGGAAGAGACAAAAAATGAATTGCTTGATGTTATTAAAAAAGCGAGAAGAGAAATTCTCTCTTTGCAATCAAATGTAGGTCTTGATTATGGAGTTGAAGGTCAATTAGTCTGGGATGATCTATTGGCTTCTCCTGCCACCAACATTTCTGGCATTAAGATGGATGGATTAATTACATACTATAATACTAATATATTCTATAGAACACAAAAAAAAAAAAAAAAAGTAGAAAGAAAAGAATCTTTTGCATTTAAAGAAAACAAAAAAGCTAAAAAAGACAGTGATTTAAGAATTAAACCTATTTTAACAGGTCCTTTTACTTTATTTGATCTATCGGAAAACAGATTTTATGAATCGGAAAAAAAGGCAATCTTTGATTTATCTAAGATAATAAAATCTGAGATCAAAGAATTAAATAAACTAAATCCCCAAATTATTCAAATAGATGAACCTTCTTTGACGAAAGAAAAATTTAATTACATTAATGAAGTTTTTAGTGATTTAAAATCAGAAATAAATTGTGATTTATTAATTAATACTTATTTTGGAAACTTAAAGAAAAATTTTGCTGAAATATCAGAAGTTGCTGATATTATAGGTCTAGATTTAGTTAATTATCAATCAAATTGGGATTTACTGAAAGAAAACAGTTTTAAATCAATACAAGCAGGTTTATTTGATTCTAAGAATACCAGGATTGAAGAAACCGAGGAAATTATCGAAGACATAAATAAATTAGTCCAGATAAGTGGTTTTGATGAAATCATTGTATCTAATAATATAAACTTGGATTTTTTGCCTTGGAAGATAATGAAAAAGAAAATAAACAAAATTGGTTTGGTTGGAGATGAGTATAATGATAGATAAGTTGTTTCCTACAACTGTTATAGGCAGTTATCCTAAACCTAAATGGTTAAATAAGGTTAAAGATCTCAACGAAAAAGGAGAATTCAGTGTTAAAAAACTTAAGGAAGCCAAAGATGATGCTTCAAAATTAATTCTTAGTGAACATGAAGAAGCTGGTATAGATATAATTTCTGATGGTGAGATGAGAAGAGAAGAAATGGTTGAGTTCTTTGCTGATAAAATTCCAGGATATGTCTTTCATGGACCTGTCAGAGTCTGGGGGAATAATTATTTCAATAAGCCAAGTGTTACTGAAGAACTTGGATCTCCTAACCCCATGTTAGTGGATGAGTTTAGATTTAATAAAAAACATAGTTCCGATCAAAAAATCATAAAAGTACCTATTACCGGGCCCTATACAATTGCTGAATGGTCTTTTAATGAAGTCTATGATGATAGAAAAGATTTGATTTTCAGATTAGCTGAGATAATTAATCAAGAGATTAAATATTTGATTGATGCTGGAGCAAGATGTATACAGATCGATGAACCTGCTCTCTCCACACACCCTGAAGAAGTGGGTTTAGTTAAAGAAGCAATCGATGAAGTAGTAAAAGGACTAAATATCGAAAAAACGATTTTACATGCATGTTATGGTAAATTTTCGGAGATTTACCCAGAAATCCTTGAATTTGATGTTGATCAATTCGCTCTGGAATTTGCAAATAATAATTTTAAATACCTAAATTATCTAAAGGAATATGATTTCACAAAGGAGTTAGGGTTTGGTTGCATTGATGTACATAATAGTAGAGTTGAATCACCAGATGAGATTAAAAGAAACATTGAGAAGGGTTTAGAAATCGTGGATGCAGATGACTTATGGGTGAATCCAGATTGTGGCTTAAAATTACTTCCTAGGGAAGCTGCATTTAATAAAATGGACAACATGGTTAATGCAGTAGAAGAATTGCGGAGAAGTTTTTAGTTAAAATTTATTTCTTTGATTTTTGTGACTTAAAATTATACTTTATGTAAAAAAAAATAATCAGAAAAAAATGAAGGTTTCAATAATTGGTTCAGGAAGTGTGGGATCACAATTAAGTCAAAGGCTAATAGAAAAAGAATTTATTAATAAAATTGTTTTATTAGACATTGACTTAGGTGTTGCTAAGGGAAATGCTTTAGATGTAAATCATTCTCTTAAATTATCAAATAGTTGTGGCGAGGTAATTGGTACTAAGAGTTATGAAGAGGTTAGGAATTCCGATATAGTTATTTTATCAGCTGGAGCACCTAGAAAAGAAAAAGATTCAAGAACTGATTTATTAAAGAAAAACAAAAAAATAATCGAAGAAATAATAGATAAAGCTTATCCTATCACTCCAAATTCTGTTTTCATCACTATAACCAATCCTGTTGATGTAATGAATTATTTAGTTTATAAAAAAACAAAATTATCTAGAAAAAAAGTTTTAGGTATGGCAGGTGCATTAGATTCTGCTAGATTTAGTTATTATTTATCCCAAAACTCTTCCATCTCTGTTTCAGAAATTAATAGCTTAGTTATTGGATCTCATACTTCTAAAATGGTTCCTTTACCCAACAAAACATCTGTAAATGGGATTCCATGTAAAGAATTTTTTAAAGAAAGAGATATCAAAGAAGCCGTAAGGAAAACAAAGAAGGCTGGAGGTAAGGTAATAAAACTAAGAAATGAAAGTGCTTATTTTGCACCCTCTTTAGGTCTTGAAAAAATGATAAATTCTATTTTGATGGATAAAAAAGAAATTTTTTCTGTTTCTGTTGTTTTAAAAAATGAATATGGTTATGAGGATGTTAGCTTAGGTGTTCCAGTTATTTTGGGAAAAAATGGTATTAAAGATATAATTGAATTGGATTTATCCAAAGAAAAAGAAAAAGAACTTGAAGAATCTGCTAGATTAATTAAAGATAAAATCAAAGAGCTAAGAGATTTAACAACATAATGGTTATAATAACCATTGAGACACTTAATAATAAATTATAAAAGGC